>PFNU01000077.1:0-7144 GCA_002792135.1 bacterium (Candidatus Torokbacteria) CG_4_10_14_0_2_um_filter_35_8
AACAATTAACTAGAAAAAATATGCGCAACAAAACTAAATTATTTCTAGGAGGAGTGCTAATAGCAGTTACAGCACTTGCTCTCGGCTCACTCTTCTTTAACTCACTACCAACGATAACTTCCGCCGCTGAAGAAAAACAAGATAACTCCGAAATTGTAGAAAAGTGTACACAAATGGCAAAAAGAAAACAAGAAATGCAAGATATATTCGAAAATAACGATTACAATGCCTGGAAAAGTCTTATGAATGAGAAAGTAAAAAACTTGCGTGAAAGAGCAGATAAGATAGAGCAAAGTATTACTGAAGAGAATTTCGCTAAACTTGTCGAGGCACACAAACTTATGAAGGAAGGAAAAGATGAAGAAGCAAAGAAGATATTCGATGAGTTAGGGGTTCCTAGTCTAGGATTTGGGGGAAGAGGACCAAAAGGAATACAAGAATAAAGAAAATAAACACCAACCTAATCAAAAATTAAATATTCCTCAAGAGTAAAAAATAAAACTTCCGGGATGTACTGGGAGTTTTGTTATATAAAGGAATGTAATATAATGGGTATAAACTTGATTAATAAAAAGCCTATGAAACTTCATCGTAACTCTCAAAAAAGATATTACTTAAAAAATGCGATTTATTTTACTGTCTCGAAAACATTTAAGAACTTTCCGTATTTTAAAGAAAAGATATTTTGTGAATTATTTATTAAAGATTTAATAATTTGTAAAAGGTTAAAGAAGTTTAAGTTATTTGCCTTTTGTTTAGTTTATGACCATTTAAATTTATTATTTAAGCCAAATGATGAATTTAACATTTCAAAGGTAATGAAGTCGTTGAAAGAAAATTCTTCAAGAAACATTAACAAGATAATTATTTCCTCTTTAGGACGAGAAAACGGTGGTTATGAAGGCGACACGACGTCGTGTCGCCTTCATACACCGACCATGTTTGAGACCTTAAAAACCGAGTTTCTTAAAAAATATGGTTATAATCAAAGTGATGTTCCCAAATTCAAATGGCAGAAATCATTTTACAGCCATATGATCCGAAGTTCAAAAGACTTCAAAAACCATTACCATTACACGATTTATAATTTCCTTAAACACCATTTACCTGAAAATTGGCAATACACTTCGTTGAATTATCCTGATTTGATTGACAAAATCTTCATCTAATCAAAAAACCCCAGCTGCAAAAAAGCCGAGATTTTTTTATTTAAAAATATCTAACCTTAGTTCTGACTTAACAACTTTGCAATAAAGGAGTATAATTGAATAACCAAAATTAACATTAGGAGGTGGAACTATGCCTACTAAACAAATGAAAGACATAAAACCCGGCGATACAGTATGGGTCGTTGGAAAATGGAGAAAAGTGGAAAAATCCAACCCTTTTAAAGATGATGGGTGGAAACTAAATCTAAAGGGTAGAATAGAAAGTGGACAACCCGCTACGATTGTCGGAGACCAAAGTGACTATCTCATAGTACAGTAGCGAAATCTCAAGTTTGCAAAAATCTGGCATTTTGGCATCAGTTATGAAGCGTGACTATCTTTTCATAGTCACGCTTCAATCTTTTTTCTTTTATTATGTATTAAAAAGCAATTTATTTATAAATATCAAAAAATCTTGATTTTTTTATTGATCAAGATTTTTTATTTTATATGGAAATTAATATAACCTTTATTTCAGAAGCCTGAAATTACTCAAGATCCTTAAATTTACCTCCTAATTCACCTTCACCTCCACATCCACCGTCTTATTTCCACCATTTGATGAAATACTTATCACATGATGAAGAGTAGTACCAGGAAGCATGCCGCCAGTATTTGCGGTAACTGAGATAGTTTTATTATTGCTTCCACTTATTGGAGATGCCGAAAGCCATGGGGGAAGATCAGCTACTATATTCCAGGAAAGAGTACCGCTACCTATATTTTTAATATTAAACGAACCTTCTGCTATTGGATCTACCCCTGTTGTAATAAAATGTAAGGAAGAAGTTGAAGTAGACATCTTCGGGTTTTCTTCTGGTTCAGGCTCGGGTTCCTCTTCATCTGGTCCAGGTTCTTCTATCTCTTTCTTTTTACATTTACAACCAACGCATTCCTCATCTGCCTTACATCCAATTGGTTTTGCCTTAGGATCACATTCTTCGTTTGGCTTGGTAATATAGCCATCACCACAAATAGGTGTCACTTGTGGCTTATCAACACATTTACAAATATTATTACATGTTTTTCCTGCAGGACATCCTGTAGGATTTGCCTTGGGATCGCATTCTTCACCACGATTTGCCTCACAAGTCCCATTACCACAACAGCACTTATCTGGACAGGTAATACCAGCATCTCCCATTATTTTATCAATATGTTCTTGCAAAGCAGCATATTCTCCCCAAGTCTGTGCCATTATACTCTGCGGACTTCCTGAGTCTTGAGGATTATTATTTTTATAAGTATCTCCCTGACCATCTCCATCTGTATCCTCATATTCATATTCATCGGCAAGACCCATAAGGTGTCCAAATTCATGAGCAGCATCAGCACCTGATGCCCACACGGTCCATTCGCCAAAGCCACTTGGGTAAGTACCGCTAGTCTGCGTAGCATCAGCAATATTTCCTCTTTCATTTACCGGCTCCCAACCAACCTGAGGGTCTCGTTCTCTTCCTGATACTACATCAATACAATGCCAACCAGGTTGTTTAGCCTTGCCGGAAGCATCCGGTTTACATACTTCTCCTCTTGGTAAACTCTTCGCCACAATTTCAAAATGTACAGGGCACTTGCAATCTCCGTACGTAAAATCTGGATCATTCCAGACTTTTAGGGTCTCTTCTGTCCATACTTTCCCAAGTTGCCTAGCATTCATCCATGCTGCGTCGTCATGAAAAGAAAAAGCAAGATAGGTAGTAACTGTAATATCACAGTCTTCGATAGAAACAACGGTGCCGGAGTCACGGTCATTAGCTTCAGTTAAAGAAGCAGGGTTGAAAGTTACAAGATCGACAAAAACAATGGCAAGAACCAAAATTTGTCTTATAATTTTAAGTTTTTTAAAATGTTCTTTCATAATATTTTCTCATCTAACTAACACTGCAAATTAATAATTCTTAATTAAGAATTATTAATCAATACCCAATGCCTAATGACAGAATGTCTAATTTATTTTCTTTGATCCTTTTTCTTAGTCGAATTAATAATAGCATTGAATATGAGATTGGGTTCTTTTGCTTCATTCCATAGTATCCTTGCCTTTTCTTTCAGATTCGGAGATGCTACGGCTATCATTCTTAGCCAGTGTTTCGTTTCTCTCGATTCTTTCTTGCAAATTCCAATCTTATGTTTAAAATCTTTTCGAGACTCAGCATCATCAGCCTCGCAATAATTAGCCCCTATACTTGTTCCTGATCTAACTAATTGAGAAATCAACGATCTAGTCACTGAATTCTGAGGGACTTCTTTAGAAAATTTTACAATTTCTTCACCAAACTTAGCGGTTCTCTCTTCTAAATCATATTTTTGGTCATTAGACATTCTTTAATTAGGATTTGATTAGTAATTCTTAATTAGAAATTAGAAATTTACAGATTTAAATTGAGAGTACTATTTAACTTCAAACAAATCTTTCTCACCATCCCACACCAAAGAATCCTTATTTTTCTTCCACCATCCCTCCCAACCCTCAACTGCATCTTCTCTTTTGTCCTTATCATCATATTCATAATCAAAATCCTTACCAGTATATTGTTCTAAATGCATATTAGCACGCAGGCTTACAGGAGAGGGAGGATCAGAGAAAATACTTATTTCATCGGATTTTAAAGAGGTAATTAATACGGGCAAGCCTTTGATTTCGCCAAATGAGCAAAGTTCTGCTGCAGAAAGCATCTTAAGATAGTCGTTTTTATCATCTAAGGCTTTCTCTAATTCTGGGATAATTTGATCTTTAAGGTCTTGATTATTCCTTAAGAGAGTAGATAAACAAACAATAGCAACCCATCTTTCATAAATCGAATTACTTTCTATCATACTAGTAAGCCTAGGCAAAGCTTGCTCTCCGATATCTGAAATTTGATAAACATTCTCAAAGCTTTTAGGATCTTTAGAATTAAAACTTGCTAATACTGAATCAAAGACCTCATCAGGTGTCTTGGGTTTTTCTTTTGCCTTCCACCACGCAAAAATCCCAAACCCTATTATTAAGATAACAAAAACTATCGCGATAATCGCTTTGTTTTTTTTACTTAAACCTTTCTTCATTTTTTTAGAAGTATGGTCGTGAAAAAACCTTTCCCATCTTTATTTTATGCTTTTTAATAATAGAGAGCAAGTGGAAAGTTACTAAAGTCTTTTACTAATTATAAAGATAGAGTGTGTCTAGCGAAACGCTAGCCACTCTCTCACTAATTACGTATAAGCTACTCCTCAAGAGAAAGAAGCCTTCTTCACCTTCTCTAGTAAGTGCTGAAGTCTCTCACTGCTTGCTACACCCCAATTTTTTCGACTTCTAGCTGTTCCACTTTTTAGAAAAATTACTTCCCTTTCTTTAAGCGCTAAACCAATTACTAGATTACGATACGCATTTATCTTCTCTTTAAGGGCTTCCGCTTCTTGACAGTTTACCTCAATGCCTCCTTCTATCTTTGATCCTAAGAAAGCAGCAATAGCCTCATCAACCTTATCCATAGCCCAAAGGGCTTTACCTCTTCTACCATCAGGATAAATAAATCTTGCCATTTTCTTACCTCCTTTTTTTTGACTGAAATCCAGAAATTAATACCAAATACACAAAAGGGTGATCTTTACTCCTTCGTTACCTGGACAAATAATTGTACATAAAAAAACTCAGTAATCAACTCCTCAAATTTTATCTAACAAAAAGACCCCACATACCAGTTAATGATAAAAATATTTTCAACTTATTCTACAAGTTCCAAGCCCAGAAAATACATTAAAATTATTCAACTTGATCAGAATTGTCTTCTTCGTCAGAGACTTTCTTAATATTATCTCCTGTAAAATCTTCACTAACAGCCTTTGTCCCCGAATAAATTCCTGAGGAAAGAATACCAGTATAAAGTCCTAAGATCCCATAATCCAAAACTTCCTCATTCTTTGCCATAGCATAAATTACACCAAGTGCAAGTCCGATAATAATTGCGACAAGAGGAGCATACTTTGAACCAAAGTAGTGTTTGTAAACTTGGACTAAGCCCACAATCACTAAGGCTACTGGTACTGCACCTATGAGAAATTCACTGTTATCCATTTGTTTTTTTATCTATATAATAAAACTTAATAATTCTAGGAAGAATTTCGTCAGTTTTATTTCCTGCCAAAATTTTACCATAATTTTAGAGACTTGAACAAGAAGTACATAAATAGAGTTAGAGATTTAAAAACGTGACAATAACGCTTAATTATTATATTATACCAGTATAAAATCATCATTAAGGAGGTAGAAAATGAAGACAATTCTAGTTGTAGAGCCTGAACCTGATATTCTCAGGATACTAGAGATAATGCTAGAAAACTTAGGTCATAAGGTTCTAACCGCTCCCGACGTACCGAAAGCAGAAACGATATTAAAGGAGAAAACTTCTAATTTGGTAATTCTGGAGTTAAACCTACCTGGTATAGATGGCTCTCACTTAATAGAGTTAATAAGAACCGACGAAACACAAAAGAATCTGCCAGTTATTGTTTTAACTACCAGAAGGGTGTCACCAGATCAAGCAGAAAAGCTAAATGTAAACGCCTTCTTAACGAAACCCCTCACCATGAAAGATGTCTCTGACACAATAGAAAAGTTACTAGGTTAGAAGAAGCGACTTATAGTTTCCATCGAGGTCTCTGTCACCCCAATGGTTTTTTTATTAAACGATACAAAAGTTGACAGCTTTTAGAAAAATGCTAGAATTTAAGTACTGAAAATAAAATACTTTAAAAAGCGACGGGACGTATTACGTCCCGAGAACGGGAATAGTACGCTCCAAAGTCTGCCACAGCGGACGTAGGAGGGGAACCCGCCCGGGAGCTGCCTACGAAATCCACCTTCGCTAAAGCTTCGGTGGATAAAGTAGTGCCGGATGCCCAGCCGTAAAAGGACGTAGAACGTCCTAAAGAGGGACGCTGATAATTTAAACTTCAAAACTTTGAAAGTCAGCTAATAAGGTTATAATAGCAATATTATAACAAATAAAGGTGGTACCACGAGAGTCCGCTTACCACGGACTTAAGAAAACTCTCGTCCTTGTATATCAAGTTTTTTGGTGTATAAGGACGAGAGTTTTTAATTATGCTATAGTAACGATAGAACTTGCCTTAACAAATAATATTCAGTTTATTAAATTATAAACAAATGAAGTACTCGAAGTTATTTGGGAAAACTAAAAGAGACTTCCCTAAAGATGCAAAAATCAGGAGCCATCAGCTCTTAGTAAAAGCAGGTTTTATATCAAAACTTTCTGCTGGTATTTATAGTTTTCTGCCTCTTGGTTATAAAGCAATAGAAAAAATCGATCGGATAATTAAACAAGAACTTTCTAAAGCGGATATGCAGCATCTCCACTTTCCAATTTTCCACCCAGTTACAATTTGGAAAAAGACTGGCAGATATGAAGCTTACAAAGGTCAGGCTGCTTTTTTCAAGTCCCGCAACAAAAAAGAATTTATAGTAGCACCAACCAACGAGGAAGTTGCTACCTTGCTTGTAAAACAATATGTAAAAAGTGCCAAAGATCTCCCTGTAATTCTAAATCAAAACCAATGGAAATATAGAGATGAACTTAGAGCTTATGGAGGACTACTTAGAACTAGAGAATTTCTAATGCAGGATGCTTATAGTTTCGATAAAGACCTTAAAGGGCTTGATGTAAGTTTTAAAAAAGCAAGCTTGGCATACCACTCAATTTTTAAACAAGTGGGGCTAGATACAACCGTTGTCCAGGCTGACAGTGGCACAATGGGTGGTACAGGTAGTGAAGAATTTATGGTTCCAGCAGAGGCTGGGGAGGATATGGTTTTCGCTTGTAATAAATGCGATTATAAAGCCAACATAGAAAAATGTGTTTCAGAATTTGAGACTCATCCTCAAGACAAAGAAATGAAAGCAAGAAAAAATGTATTAGGTAAAGGGATAATAG
>PFNU01000077.1:7164-10999 GCA_002792135.1 bacterium (Candidatus Torokbacteria) CG_4_10_14_0_2_um_filter_35_8
TTTTTGAATATCCCAGTTTACATCACCACAAAAACAATGATATACCAGGCAGATGATAAAGTAGTAGCTGTTATGATCCGTGGAGATTATAATATTAGTGAGACAAAACTTCAAAACTACCTTGGATGTATTAATCTGGAACTTGCATCTAAAGAAACAGTTAAAAAAGTCACAGGAGCAGAAATAGGATATGCAGGACCTATAGGACTACCTAAACCTATAAGATTGATTGCCGACCTTTCAACAAAAGACAGAGTAAATTTCGAAGCAGGCGCAAACAAAACAAATTATCACTCACTTAATGTAAACTTTGAGAGAGATTTCCCAACACCTGAGTTTGTCGACATACGAGAATCCAAAGTAGGTGATAAATGTTCAATGTGCAAAGACGGTAAACTTAAAAAAAAGAAATGTATTGAGTTGGGTCATGTTTTCAAGCTTGGGACTTCTTATTCAGAAAAACTTCAAGCATTTTACAAAGACTCCGATGGAAAGGATAAGCCTATTTATATGGGTTGCTACGGAATAGGATTGGGTAGATTACTCTCAGCCATAGCTGAAACATCAAATGACAAAAAAGGCATCATCTGGCCAGCAAGCATAGCACCATATCAGATTCATCTAATTTCTCTTGAAGATGATAAAAATATTAAATCTAATGCAGAAGACTTGTATAATTTATTAGAAAAAGAAGGGGTTGAAGTTCTCTGGGATGAAAGAGATGATGTATCAGCAGGAGTGAAATTTAATGATGCTGATTTGATTGGTATTCCTATAAGAATTGTTGTCAGTAAAAGAAGTCTAGGTACGGGTGGAGCTGAATTAAAGCTTAGAAGAGAAGAGAAAAGTGAGATAGTTAAGATGGATAAGGTTATTGATACTGTTAAGAAAAAGATAAAAACTCTTGAGGAAGAATTAAATATTAAATAACTTTAACTGAAGGCGATGTGACGTCACGTCGCCTTCTTTAAAAAACTTCAAACAATTAACAAAAAACATGCTGATAGACACCCCAACTATGGCACTCAACATTGCAGGAGGTTTAGCTTTATTTCTTTACGGATTGTATCTTACTAAGCGAAGGGTTACAAAGGGCAGCAGGAAACAGGTTAAAGTATCTCTTAGAAAAATTAACAGCTAATCCTTTTAAAGGAATTTTGACAGGTGCTCTGATAGCAGATTATTATACCACTCTTTATACTGAGAGCAAACTCTAAAATATCTAATTCCTAATTTCTTATTTAAAAAATTGCGCTCACTTAGAACTTACCCTATACTTTAAATACAAGAATATCTTTTAAGTTCACAACAAATCATGGCTGAAAGAAAATCACTTCTCTGGGTAATTATCTCAAGAGTAACGGGTTTTATGTTTTTCCTTGCGGCAGTTTTTGCCCTAAATATTCTAAAAGACCGTATTGATAATCATACCTTTCGTCTGATTGTAGATTTTATAAATGACAACTTTGCCCTGATAGTTATCATGACTATCATTTTCTTTTTTACTGAAATATCCAGTGTTTTAATTTTTCCGCTTAATCTCCCTGCTCCTATAATCGGTGCTATCGGCAGTATCTTCCTGGTTACCTTTGTTTTTAATATTTTAGAGTTTGTTGACTTTTTAATTGATTTTGATTTCTTTCATTTAATTGAAAGGTTTACAAATATTATATACACTGTAGTTTTTATAATTACTATAGTCGGAGGATACTTAAGTATTCTTTTTAAACCTTTTGCCGCAGCTGCAAAAACTAGAGAGAAGCCAGAAGAAAAAGAAACTGAAAAGAAAAAAGACAAAACCTGGAAAGACATTGGCAAAGAAATTAAAAACGCTTTATATGATTCCTTTCATTCCATGCGGGAATCTGCAAAAAAAGATAAAAAATAATTAATTCGTCCTTTTCCCTTTCTCTTCTTTCGAAGGAACATAATCGTCCTTGCCCCCTCTCCTTTCAAAGGAGAGGGATAAGGTGAGGTTTATAAAAACCTATGACAAAAAAAACCTACAACATAATCGCAATTTGCCTATGCCTAGTATTCGCAATCGTCGCCTTTTTATCTGTTACAGGATTTAATTGGAAAAACCTAAAATATAGTGGCGATGCTCTTACTTCTGATGAAGTATCACATATTCCAGCAGGATATTATTATCTAAAAACCCAAAGCTATTTTATCAACCCAGAGCATCCTCCGATTATCAAAGATATCGCAGCACTTCCTCTTTTAATCTTAGATCCCTTCCTCCCAGAAATTACTAAAGAAGAAATGCCTGAATTTCATGAACCGTCATTTCCTTACAAAGACACAGTTTTCCCATACGAACAGGAGACAAGTAACAATCAATGGTATTGGGGAAGGCTGTTTTTATTTAATATGAAAAGTAATCCAGATGTGATTACTTTCTGGTCGAGACTTTCTATCATTACTTTCAACACAATCTTCTTATACTTATTGTATTTATCTCTTTCTAAGCTTTGGGGTAAAAAGGCATCACTTCTAGGTTTATTTTTGATTACTGCATCTCAATTTTCTATTGCCCATGTATCTTTAGTTACAATGGACTTCATGTCATCTATCCTACAAATTATAGGAATAATTTGGTTTGCTATTTATCTTAAGAAATATATAAATAAAGAAAGGACGCTCAAACCATTTCTATCTACGATTCTTTTTCTTGCACTCGCACTTCTTACAAAATTCTCATCAGTAATAATTTTACCAGCGGTATTTTTAAGTGGACTTATCTATATTTATGTCACTCAAAAATCTTGGAAAGAATTGGAAAGATATTTATTAAAATTTATATGTTTGACTATTGCGGTATTTTTCATTATTTCAATCTTCTATGCATTCCATGTCCAAAATATGGATAATGACGACATGATAATTCAGCTTCAGAAAAACTATCCTAAGGGATTTCCAGAAATAGGATTCAATATTTTGAAAGGAATAATCAAGTCAAATGTTGTCACAAAAGGACTCGTTGAATATGTGGTTGGAGTCTTTATGGTGAAAAGTAGAGTAGAAGGAGCTTTTCAGAATATTTATTTCTTAGGAGAAGTCCATGGCTCAGAAGGAGCAGGTATTTGGTATTTTCCAGTTTTGTATTTTACTAAATTATCATTAGGCTTATTATTGCTAATAATTTTTGGTTCGATCACTGCAATTTGGAGGTTTGCAGCCAAGAAAATTACATTTAAAGAAAAAATTAAAAACCTTGTCATAAACCCTCTTTCTTTCTCGCTTTTTGTATTTGCCTTTATTTATCTAGCAATTGCTCTTACATCTAAATTTCAAATAGGTTTAAGACATATCATGCCAGTGGTTATTATAATCTTTCTACTTACTGCACGAATTATTGATCTTTATTGGAATAAAAAAATATTAGTAAGTCTAAAAACAAAACATGTTTTCTTTGCTTGCGCTTTTTTAATGACTCTCTCAACTTCGCTTTCGTTTCCGGATTATTTAAGCTTTTATAATTTTTTTGGAGGCGGGGCTTATGGCGGATATAAAATAGCAACTGATTCTAATTACGACTGGGGTCAAGATGTAAAAAGACTTGCCACATGGAAAGAAGAAAATGATATTGGAAAGATTTATACTCACATTTTTACAAATGTTCCTTTAAAATATTATTTGGGAGAAGACCAAGAAAATTACAATCTAGATTCGGGTGTACTTCCCCCATCTGGATCATATATTGCAGTCTCGGCTTTAGAGTATCAAAATAACGTGTATCGAGAAGACCTTAAAGACTATCAAAAATATACTAGACTTAAAGATAATTTTGTGACGAGAGTAGGGAAGACGATTTTTGTGTTTCAAGTGCCTT
>PFNU01000124.1:0-147 GCA_002792135.1 bacterium (Candidatus Torokbacteria) CG_4_10_14_0_2_um_filter_35_8
TGATGAAGAGGATGATTACGAAGAAGATGAGGGGGATGAAGAAGATGAAGATGATGAAGAAGACAATGATACCTGTTCCTTTTATAACCAAGACTTAGATCGAAAGCTGCTTTCTGATTCTTCTAAGAACTACTGTTCTCATTGTGG
>PFNU01000124.1:323-805 GCA_002792135.1 bacterium (Candidatus Torokbacteria) CG_4_10_14_0_2_um_filter_35_8
CTCAGGCCATGGGAGAACGAGTAATTATTGGACTAGATGAGGATACTACACAGTTAGGAGTTCTATTCTCCTCAGAGGGATATCTTTCAGAAAAGATGATTAGAGAGAATAATCTTTCCTCAATTCCAGAGAAGAATAAAGACATTAAGAAGAAGGGTTATCTCGGAAAGAACGGAAGAATTAAAGCTCAGAATTTTAGAGGTCAAAAGTCAGAGGGGCTATGGCTCTCTCTTTCGTCTCTGGAGTGGACTGGAGTAGATCTCTCAACTCTTCGAGACGGATTTGAGTTTACTCATCTTAAAGGGGAACTAGTTGCTGAGAAATATATTCCCTCTCTTATTCGTAAACAGGCAAAGAAAATAAACCAAAAGAGAGAGAAAAAACTAACCCTAGCCGAGAAAATTCAGAAGAGTTTTGAGAGAAAAGAAGTGTTCTTGGAGTTCAAAGAACACTTTGATACAGCTTATCTCGACAGGAATCTT
>PFNU01000124.1:988-1279 GCA_002792135.1 bacterium (Candidatus Torokbacteria) CG_4_10_14_0_2_um_filter_35_8
AGAAGATCTCTGAAGAGAAATAGAAGATTCTATTCTAGAATTACCTTCAGAGACGAGATTCATGAACAACTCAAAGCTCTTCAACTTCCTCAGGGAATAACTCTCTACTATGAAATTGTTGGTTGGAATACTCTAAATGGGAAACCTATTATGGGAACTATCTCAATAGAGAAAGTAGAGGATAAGAAGATTCGGAAAGAGTTAGAGAAACTCTATGGAGAAGAAATTATTTTCTCTTATGGATGCGATCCTACTAAAGAAAACAACTACTATAGAGTATTTGTCTATAGA
>PFNU01000124.1:1386-2224 GCA_002792135.1 bacterium (Candidatus Torokbacteria) CG_4_10_14_0_2_um_filter_35_8
TTTTATCTATAATGGAGATAGAGATAGCCTATTAGCTAAAGTAAATTCTTTCCTAGATCTTCCTGATAGTCTAGACAAAAGACATCCGAGAGAGGGAGTTTGTATTCGGGTAGAGAAACCTAATGGAGAAACAATAATCTTTAAGAAGAAAAGTTGGATTTATAAGTTACTCCGAGGATTCGCTGTTGTAGATACTGAACAATTGGAAGATCTTTTGTCTGATGATTTAGAAAAGATAAAGAAAAATGCCATATCCGTCAGGGGATCTTAGAAAAACAATTCTGGGTCTTCAGTCTGAGAGAAGTTCCTAAAGAAATTTGAAAGGAAGTAATAATGTCCACTGACTTTTCTCTGACTAAAGGAATGCGATGGCTCGATTCTGATTTTGAGTATAGAGACGATTCCGGAAGGAAATCTTGGAATAGAGGAGTTGCTGAGATTCTCAATTCCTATACTGAAGAGATTCCATATGGTACTCCCCGAGATTCTATCGACGATCTAGGAGGAGGATATCGTCAACTTCTTCAAGAGAGTGATTATCACGCTGTAGGAAAGAATCTACTCCTAAAGAAGAGAAGCGAAGAAGAGATTACTAGAGAAGAAGGAGAGAAGTGGGAAACCACAGGAGATCTCTCGAAATCTATTCTTCTTCTAGCTGATTTCTTTGGGCTCGACTCCTCGAATTATAGAGTTCAAATAGAAGACTATAGAAGAGGAGCAAAAGTAACTCCAGAAAGTGGGATGGTTATAGAACCCCAATTTCTTACTAAGAATCCTGCTATTTTCCTAGAGATTAGAGATAGCCTCAACTGGGAACCTTCTATTAATGGAAGAGATT
>PFNU01000143.1:0-438 GCA_002792135.1 bacterium (Candidatus Torokbacteria) CG_4_10_14_0_2_um_filter_35_8
CGTCTGAAGCTCTCTCCTCGTAAAGTTCTAGAGCAACTCCAAGATGTCGAGCACACCTCTTAAGACAGTCGGTTACTGCTCCCTTAACATCGTTTCCAATGGAGACGTAGCTCCCATTTCCCTTCCTTTTAATTGCTGCATTACCAACGTCTCCCTTAACCAGAGGAACTTCTGCAAGTTGTCCTTCAGAAGCTGGAGTTTCCGGATGGAGCGTTATTTTTCCCTGAACTATAACCTCACTAGGTTCTTGAGGAGACGGCAGAAAAATAATCTGACAAATCTCAAAGGACCAGTTTCCTCCAGCACTATTGAGTCGCTCAATAACGGTTTTTCCATCAACATAAGAGCTAGGCTTACTCATTCCTGGAGTAGGACGGGTCTTGATTACTTCATTGGGAAAGGGCTTTGCTAATTTCGAAAGGATATCAATTCGATTAC
>PFNU01000143.1:451-905 GCA_002792135.1 bacterium (Candidatus Torokbacteria) CG_4_10_14_0_2_um_filter_35_8
TTTCTCCTTTTTCTTCACTACTTCTGTTCCTAAATCTTATTCATTTGGAATTTCTTCTTGAAGTTTTGTTAGATTCCCGTTCCAATCTGTATATCTTATATCTGTTATTCCAACAAACTTTATAAGTTTCATACAATTCGGACAGGGCTTTGCCATTGAGAGACCCCGGGCTGTCTTTCTAACTATGGTTAGGGTGGTTCCTCGGAGAGCTCCCTTTCGAATTTTACCAAGTGCTTTCTTGATTACTAACTGCTCCGCGTGGGAGCTTCGATAGTAGAGGGGAACTTTCTCCTTCTTCTTGGAAGATTTAGTAGAGTTTTCGGCTTTGGAAAGGACTCGAGAACCTTTAGTAAGACAAGCTCCAAGAAAATAATCACGACCCTTAGGAGAATTATGAATAGCCTTTAAGGCAAAATTAAGATGTCTTTGAGATCTAATCATTATAATTTACTTC
>PFNU01000143.1:1086-1855 GCA_002792135.1 bacterium (Candidatus Torokbacteria) CG_4_10_14_0_2_um_filter_35_8
CTCTCTAGTCTTGGGCTTCAATCTTCTATTGAATTTCTTCCCAGGCTTTAACTTTAAAGGATTGAACCCAATAGGATTCCGTTCCATCTGCTTTATCAATTCGAATAAGTTGAAACTGGGCAGTATCTCTTGTTGCTCGAATCGAATGAGGACCTCTACCTAATTTCTTTGAGGCCCAAGTACTTTTGTTCTGAAAGATAACAAGATCTCCCGGAGTAAATCTTTTGTTTTTCATTCCTAATACTAAATCCTTTGTTCTATTCTGAATCTTTCTTTTCCAGCCTAAAGGGGTTGCTAGATCAATATAGTTTTTTGATAAGAGTTCTGTTTGGGTATCTAATCGGTAAAAGTTTCCTTCTCGATCTATTCCATATTGCTCTACCCCATAATCCCAATATCCATCGAGAAACTCAGAATTTCTTTCTTCGAATTCATCTAAAAGATCTGAAGGAATTTCTTCTAGAAAAGGTTTAATAAGACCAATGCTTCTAGGGGTTTTAACTACTTCTAGTATCTGTAGCCCTAGAGGAATTTCCAAAGATCCAAGGATCTCATCTTCTGCAATCCTCTCAATGAAAGAAAGATTTGAGTAGTAGACCTTTACAATAGTCTCTCTATCTATTCTACGAATAGTTCCGAAACTACCACAACTAAACTTGGGATAATCCCGCGGAGAGATTTTTCTTAACTTCTTTGGACTTTTAACTGTCTGAAGAAGAGGTAAGGTCTTCTGGAGAATTGCATAATGATTTCTTTTCATCATAATGGA
>PFNU01000117.1:0-1148 GCA_002792135.1 bacterium (Candidatus Torokbacteria) CG_4_10_14_0_2_um_filter_35_8
AGTTTCTGGTTCTAACCAAGTATCAAAGACTCCGAAATGTCCATCTCCTCTATCCCTTACATAAATTGCTCCAAAAGGAAGATAGGCAGGATCCTCCTTAGGAAGATAGGAGAAATATCTTAGATAGAGAGCTGTTTGCATAATATAGGAATCACGAGGTTTACCAGGATTAGATCCAAGGTGAAGAAATCTTCCGAATATATCTTTTTGAGCATAGTAACCATAAATACTCTTTTGTTCCACAACATAATTCACTCCACCACATCTTCCTGTTGAGTAGACGGCATCAATCTCTCCTGAAATTCCTACATCTCCAAAGAATTTGTGGAAAGGAACATTGTTGGCTAGGTAGATTCCGGCTTTCTTGGCATCCTCTGTAACTTGTTCCTCCGAAGCTTTTCCCTCTCGCATTCTGTTCTCTTGATGAGCCATACGAGAAATATCTGTTGGTGGAGTATGAGTTAACCTATAATAGGTTTTCCGAGCACAGGATCCTACAATTTTAGGTTTCTCGTTCTTATAATAGACTGCCGAAGCTTCTGAAGGTCTAAAAAGACCAGAAGATTGGTGGGGAAATTTTTCCCCAGCCAATAATTCTTCTTCTAGAATTTGATGGAGATGACTCTTGAATTTATATTTAATCAATTGTTCTTTCCTTCTAAGATTAGATTATTATCTAACCAAAATCTAACTCTTCTTCGGGATCTGGTTCCCAACTCCCTTCAAATTCTTTATAGGAAGTAATGTTGGGTTCCCGAAGATTATCTCCCACAATTGTAGTTTTAACTAGATTGGTAATCCATGGAGGTGGATCACCATTATTAATTTGGTCGATAAGTTCCTGGAGAGTTTCTTTTTCACTTTCTTGGAAAGGGATGTTTATAATACAAGAAACTGAAATTTCTAATCTTGCTCGTCGCATTCGTCCTCTACTGGTGAACTTATCAGTGAGTGACATTTGTTGCAATAGAGATTTTCCTCAATGTCATCAAAGAAAAGAGTTATTCTTTCATCTTCTTCTAATAAAACTGAGGTGTAGGAAAGAATTGGAGGAAAATGCTTACCGGGTCGAACCATCTGTGAAGGAAATTTAAGAATTTCGTAGGGTCCGATTTCTTCTTCTCTCCCCTTCTCTGGAAGAAGAAGTT
>PFNU01000117.1:1216-2168 GCA_002792135.1 bacterium (Candidatus Torokbacteria) CG_4_10_14_0_2_um_filter_35_8
ACCTCTATGAATAGGCGTAGGTACCAAAGAGAACCGAACAAGTTTCCTGAACATCAATATGTCCGTCCCTATCTAAGGAGATTTTAGCATAGCCAAGAACTTGGGGAGAGAGATTAGCGGAACCATTGGCTTCATATTCCATTGGAAGACATAAACATCCCTGATCAATTACTAACTTTTGTTCCCAGATTATTGACCCAAATCCATGAGTATGACCTGATACTAAACATTGAAATGTTGTTCCTCTGCCTCGAAACCACTGAGCCATATGAACAGCATTAGCCATTGGATTCTTCTTAAAACCCCGAAGACGATGACAGAAGATTGCTTGTCCTTCTCGATGCCACCAACCTGTACTTCCAGAAGTTGCGTTAACTGCATAATAAACATTAGAGTAAGGAACCGTCTCGGTTTTTTCTCCCTTACTATTATATTTTTCTCCTCTAGCAAGATGTTGCATAAGAGATTCTCTAAAGAGAAATCTTATTGGGGGAGGAAGTTTCTCTAACTGTCTGGTATATCTTCCAGCATCATGATTCCCATCTATAAGAATAACCTTCCCGAATTTGTCAGAGAAAAGTTCTAGAAGATCTTGAGCTATTAGATATTCATGAATTAGAGGTACTTCCTTATGTTTATAAAAAGAGGAGATTGCCTCTGCGTCGAACATATCTCCATTTATTACAAGAGTGTCAGCTCCAGCATGTCTCTTAACAATCTCTTCAATAAGATCTGTTCTTTGGTAAGGAATATGAAGATCTGAAATAGAAATAACTTCTCGACGAAATGTTCCTTTAGTAGGAAAATTATTAGTTTGATATTGCTGAAGAATGGATCGGAGGTTCTTTGAACGTTCCTCTAGTTGTTGGAGTAGACTCATTTCTATCCCTTCATTGAACTAATAGATCCTAACACGTTAATTGCCTCCTGCCTATCTCCAAGAAAAGAGTCA
>PFNU01000084.1:0-1778 GCA_002792135.1 bacterium (Candidatus Torokbacteria) CG_4_10_14_0_2_um_filter_35_8
TAGATGTTTTTGTAATACTTTTTGAGAGAGATGAAGGAGCATTGGCAAATTTAAAACTATTGTTTACAGGATCTCTTTTAACATTTAGATTAGATGAGAAAGAGATTTTTTGAGAAGCTATTGTTTTGTTATATGTCGTTGGAGTAGATGCTTCTTCAAGTTGAGCACCCCAAATGTAGTAATTAGTAGATATGTTACTTAGAAGGATCTTTACTAAAATAGATGTACCTGATGCGTATGCCTTACTAAAGTCAAATCTTTGCCAAGTGTCATTGCAAGTTAAGACTCCTGAATTAGTTCCTCCTTGTTGAAGAATAAAGTCAGCTGTGGTGTCTGTCTTTACATAAACTGAAAAGACAAAGGTTCTGTTATTTAAGTCACCTGTCCCACTTGCTGTTTGTTGAACTCCATGTGTTATAGTAGTTGTAGTTACAGTTTCTGCTGTAAGTTCAGAGTTAGGATCGTTACTCGTATTTGCTGTAATAGTTACATAAGTAGCATTAGTTTTTGACCAACCAGATGTATTATCAAATTCTTCTGAATACTTAAGATAATTTTCAGTATCAAAAGTATCTGTCCATGTTCCAAGCGTGTCATCTTGAACTGGAGCTCCTAGCACTGAGGGAGGAATAGAACTAGAGATCAAGACTAAGATTAAAGCTAAAACCAGAACAGACCCAAGTTTGTTTCTAGTCTTTATTTTGTTCATAGGTTTTATTTATTGAACACAAAAAATAACAGTCAAGTTAAGTATATTGATATTTTGAGTTTGAGGCAAATTAGTTTAGGTTGTAGGGATTAGGGGGTAGGGAGTGGGTTGTAGGTTGTAGAGCTAGTTTTCCTAGTTCCTAGTCGCCTATTCATTATTCTTGATTCGTAATTCTTGATTCTTATTCATTATACCAACACTAAATATGAAGTCAACCTCCATTTTTTCACAAATATGCTATACTTCTAAAAAGCACTTGAACTAATATTTGTATACCATGATCCAAAAACCCTCGGTAATCAATTGGCATAAACTTTCTACAAAGGAAGTCTTAAAAGAGCTTAATACTACAAAAAAAGGTCTTCTTCTTGAAGAAGTTGAAAAAAGAAGAGAAAAATATGGATCTAATGTTATCAAGTCTTCTTTTACCTATTCTTGGTTAAAGATTATCCTTAGTCAATTTCGAAGTAGCCTAGTAATTATTCTTCTTATAGCCTCTCTTATTTCTCTTTATTTAGGGGAGATAGTTGAGTCTCTAGTTATTTTAGCAATTGTTTTTATAAATGCGGCCATAGGCTTTTTTCAAGAAAGAAAGGCCAAGGACATCATGCTTAAATTAAAAAAGAGCAGTAGGGTAAAAGTAAAGGTTAAAAGATACGGAGAAGATGTTCTTATTGATTCAGGGCAGTTAGTTTTAGGAGATATTTTAAAAGTATCAAGAGGTGATAAAGTTACCTGCGATGCAAGGGTTTTAGAGATGGAGGGTTTAAAAATGGATGAATCTATCCTTACAGGAGAGTCTGGGGCAGTTGAAAAAAATAATAAAAAAATAGACGGAAAAGTTCCTTTTTGGGATCAGAAGAATATGATCTACTGTGGATCTTCAGTTTTAGAAGGAGAGGCAGTGGCGGTTGTTACAGGAGTGGGCGAGGATACAGAGTTTGCGAGAATTGCTTATCAGGTATCGGAAATAGAGGAAGAAACACCTCTTCAAGGCAAGATAAAGAAATTAAGTATTTTCCTTGCAATTGTTATCGGGATTATTACTACTGTTATTTTCTTTTTTGGA
>PFNU01000084.1:1826-2166 GCA_002792135.1 bacterium (Candidatus Torokbacteria) CG_4_10_14_0_2_um_filter_35_8
TAGCAGTTTTTAGGCTTCCGTTGTGGTTAAGTCCAATTTCCGCTACGACATAAGTTGGATACCCATCTCCAATTGTTTTGTCTCCAAGTTTGATGTTCATTATTAATTTAGGATGTGAATGATGGTATCAGAAGGATAAAATCAAGTCAATAGATGTTTTGTCAAATTCACATTATTTAGGTGATTAATTTTTTTTGATACTAGCTAGATTTTTGTGGTATTTTTATTATTAAAAGTCTAGAGAGATTCTTGTTTGAGTGCTGATGCGGTTCACCTGGAGGAATCCAAAGCCAATCTCCTTTCTTTAATGTAATGCTTTTTCCTCTTTTTATATAATCGG
>PFNU01000060.1:0-174 GCA_002792135.1 bacterium (Candidatus Torokbacteria) CG_4_10_14_0_2_um_filter_35_8
AAAATTATAGCCGAAAAGCAAAGAGGTATACTTGAAAAAAGATTTCAAGAAGATATGATATTTTTCACGAAATATGGATCACTGCCTATAAGTACAGCAAAAGAGGTAACAGAGGAATTACGCCATGAAATAATGGCAGCATATGTAACAGATACACTAAATAGTGAAATTGAA
>PFNU01000060.1:306-18922 GCA_002792135.1 bacterium (Candidatus Torokbacteria) CG_4_10_14_0_2_um_filter_35_8
TGGGCTTAGGAATAAAGGAGGAAAATTTAAAATGGTATAAGCATGAGCATCTAGTTTTTTACGCAAGAGAAGGTTATGATATTGAATATAACTTTCCATTTGGATTTAAAGAATTAGAGGGAATTCATGCACGGGGAGATTATGATCTTACCCAGCATTCTAAGCTTTCGGGGCAGGATTTATCTTATACTGATTCTAAGACTTCCGAAAAATATATTCCTCATATTATTGAGTCATCAGCTGGTGTTGGAAGGACAGTACTGACAGTACTTTGTGATGCATATTGTGAGGAAACAGTAAATAACGAAAAAAGAGTAGTGATGAAGTTTAATAAAAACTTAGCCCCAATCAAAATCGCAATCTTCCCACTTCTTAAGAATAAACCCAAGTTAGTAAAAAAAGCTAAAGAGATTTTTAATGATTTAAAAGAAAGGTGGATGTGTGAATTTGATGATAATGGCAATATTGGAAAGCGCTATCGAAGACAAGATGAAATTGGAACGCCTTATTGTATAACAGTTGATTTTGATACTTTGGAAGATGATACTGTTACGGTTCGGGATAGAGACTCTATGGAGCAAGAAAGAATTGCGGTTAAGGATTTAAAAAGATTTTTTGATGAGAAGTTTAATAGGTAGATTTTCTGCTCTGCAAATTTCCAATGTCCAATTAACAATTTCCAATTAAAAAATGTCCGATAACTAAAGAAATCCCAAGTACCAAGCATCAAAATACCTCAGCCACGGCTGATCAGCCTGAGGCTGAAAACAAATCCCAATATCTAAATTTAAAATTCAAAACATCGTCATCCTGAGTCGCAGCGAAGGATCTCAACTTGTCGGTATATTCAAGAGTTGAGATTCTTCGCTCCGCTGCGGCTCCACTCAGAATGACGAAGTTACCTGTTTTGGGTTTTAAACATTAGAATTTTGAATTTGTTTATAATTTGGAATTTGAGATTTGTAATTTTAAATTCCTAATTCCTAATTCTTAAATTCCAACACTCCATGTACCAAAAAACAACTTTAAATAATGGTCTTACTCTTCTTACCTCACCACTTTCTACAAAGTCAGTAACAGTGATGGTTTTTGTGAAAGCGGGATCTCGTTATGAAGATAAAAAAAATAATGGTATTTCGCATTTTCTGGAGCATTTGTTTTTTAAAGGTACTAAAAAAAGACCAAACAAACTTGCAATTTCTAAAGTGATGGATGAAATTGGAGGAGAATTTAATGCTTCTACAGGCAGAGAGAAAACTAATTTTTATACTAAAACAGCAGCAGATAAAATTGATATAGGTTTTGATTTGTTATCAGATATTCTATGCAATTCTCTTTTTAGAAAAGAAGATATTGAAAAAGAAAAAGGTGTTATTATCGAAGAGATTAATATGTATAAAGATGATCCAGAGGCGAAAGCAGGTCTAATATTAGAGAAAATAATGTGGCCGATATCTCCTCTGGGTTTTAATATTGCAGGAGAAAAAAAGGTAATTCGAGAGCTTTCCAGAGATTCTTTCTTATCTTATCTCAAAGACCTGTATAAACCAAATAATATGGTGGTTTCTATTGCTGGAAAGTTTAATAAAAAGAAAGTATTAAATTTAACCAAGAGATATTTTGGAAAATTAAAAAAAGATAAAGTAAAAAGTTTCAAAAGAGCAAGAATAGTTCAGGAGAAACCAAAAGCTTCCGTGTTTTACAAAAAAACCGAGCAAAGCCATATTTGCTTTGGGCTGCATGGATATCATGCTCGTGACAAAAGAAAGTATGCTCTAAGCCTAATGAATATTATTTTGGGAGGAGGAATGAGCTCTAGACTTTTTCAAGAGGTGCGTGAAAAGAGGGGTCTTTGTTATAGTATATCTTCTAGCGCAGTATTTTTTCTAGATACAGGCGCTTTAGTTATTGAGGCAGGAGTTGATAACAAAAGGGTTTTTGAAGCTTGTGAGGTTATCCTTTGCGAATTAGATAAATTAGGAAAAAGACAAGTGTCAGCTGAAGAATTAAAAAGAGCAAAAGAATATTTTAAAGGAAAAACTATTTTGGCAATGGAAGAATCTAATGAAGTAGCGCAATACGTTGCAGGGCAGCTTCTATCAACAGGAAAAATCTTGACCCTGTCACAGTTGTTTAAGAAAATAGATAAAGTTACCGAGGATGATATACAGAATGTTTCCTCTGATATTTTTAAAGATAGTAAATTGAATCTTTCTCTGGTTGGACCTTTTAGGAAGAATAGAAAGTTTTATGATATAATTAAGATGCAAGCTGATTCCTAATCTTCTAAATTTATGCAACAAGAAAAAAACATTACAATTAACGTTTCAACTGGCACTATTTTAAAACTAATAGGTATTTTTCTTTTATTAGGATTTCTTTTTGTGATTCGAGATGTGGTGATAGTATTCTTTATTTCTTTTGTTATTGCATCAGCTCTTACTCCAGCTGTGAATTATTTCCAGGAGAGAAAAATTCCAAGATTTGTCAGTACTGTTGTTATTTATGTCTTATTTTTCGGATTTTTAGTTTTGATTGTTTCTTTAATTATTTCTCCTTTATCCTCTCAGATAAAAGAGCTTGCGAATAATTTCCCAATGTATTACTCCAAGATTTCTTCTCAGTTTGGAGGCTTAAATGGGCAAGGGGAGGAAGATTTAAATAGCCTACAAGATATATTAGCAAGTTCTGGTCAATACTTAAGCCAATTTGCAGGGAATATTTTTACAGGAACAATTAATATTTTTGGAGGTCTAGTTTCTACTATTATTATTATTGTTTTATCTTTTTATCTTGTACTTGAAGATAGAGGAGCAAAGAAGTTTATTAGTGAGATAGTGCCGCTTCCTCATAAATATAAAGCAGTATTTCTGCAAGATGCTATACAGAAAAGACTTGGTAGATGGTTTAGGGGTCAAATAATTTTATGTTTTATTATCGGTTTGATTACATTTATTGGTCTTAGCGTTATGGGAGTGAGATATGCTCTTCTTCTTGCTCTTATTGCGGGTTTTCTAGAAGTTATTCCTTTTATAGGTCCGGTCTTAGCATCAATTCCTGCTATCTTTTTTGCTTTTCTACAATCTCCAGTTCTAGCTTTGGTTGTAGCAATTTTCTATTTTGTAGTTCAGCAAGCAGAGAATCACCTTATTGTTCCTCAAGTTATGAAGAAAATGACGGGCTTAAATCCTATTTTTATTATGCTTGCTTTGATGATAGGAGCAAGGCTTGCGGGAGTATCTGGTATGGTTTTAGCAGTGCCTTTTGCTGTGGCAATAGAAGTTGTTGCAAGAGATTTTTGGGAGACAAGACCAAAGGATGGCAAACTAGGTGATTTAGATAAAGGTGAGTAGATAGATATCAGGAACTGTTCTATTTTAAATAGACATCGATAGAAAATTCCAAGCACCAAGCACCAAATATCAAATAAATCTCAATGACCAAAATTGAAAACTGGGAGGTTAGGAATTAGGAGACTAGGAGATTAGTCTGCCCTGCGGCGGATGAACTTCTTAGCTTATCAGGAGTACAAGATCCTACAAGCTACAAGCTAACTTCCTACAAGCTAAAATAAAGTGTTTAGAATTTAAAAAATTGAAAATTAGAATTTGTTTGTAATTTGTTATTTGTTATTTGAGATTTAAAATATAGGGATGAAAGAAGGAATTTTATATGTAGTCGCAACTCCTATTGGGAATCTTGCTGATATTACCTTGCGAGCTTTGGAAGTTTTGAAGAAGGTTGATTTTGTTATTTGTGAGGATACAAGGCGTACATCGAAACTTTTACAATACTATGAAATTAAAAAAAGACTAGTTTCTTATCATCAGCACTCGAAGTTAAGAAAGATAGATTGGATTACTCGTCAGTTAAAGAATGGTAAGGAAGTTGCTTTAGTGAGCGATGCTGGGACTCCTGGAATTAATGATCCAGGAGGGATATTAGTTAATGGGATTAATAAGATTAACCAAGAAACTAGAAGAAAGATTAAAATTGTTCCTATCCCTGGATCTTCTGCATCGACCGCAGCATTATCAGTATCAGGCTTTCCTTGCGATAAATTTTTGTTTTTGGGGTTTTTACCGAGGAAAAAAGGAAGAAATAAGTTGTTAGAATCTTTAAAAAAAGAAAAGAAAGTAGTAGTTCTTTATGAATCTTGTTATAGAGTTGTTAAGACATTAGAAGAATTAAAGGGGGTTTTTGGTAAAAGAGAACTTTGTGTATGTCGAGAACTTACCAAGAAGTTTGAAAGTATTTATCGAGGAAGTTTTAATGAAGTTGTTAAAAGAATTAAAGAGAAGCAAAAGGGAGAATTTGTTGTTATAATTAATAAATTATAAACAAATGATTGATAATTACAAATTTGGTGAACTCACTTTTAACGGAAAAAAATACACGGAAGATTTAGTGATTTCTCACGGAGAGGTCAGTAAGTGGGATGTAGCTGATCATCATTTTCCTCAAAAAGAAGACATAGCAGAGATCTTAGAAGGAAAGCCAGAATATCTCATTATAGGGAGAGGCTCATCAAGTTCTATGGAAATTTCAGAAGAGCTAAGAGAGTTTATTCAAGATAAAGGAATAAAGTTCTTAGCTTTACCAACAGCTGCGGCAGCGCAGAAATATAACCAGTTGTGGATCGAACAAAAAGATGTGGCAGCGTTTTTACATTTAACTTGTTAAGAAATGCTTATTGATACTCATGCTCACTTGGATTTTAAAGAGTTTGGTAACGATAGAGAAGAGGTTATTAAAAGAGCTTTCGATAATGGAGTTGAGAAAATCATTTGTGTTGGATGTGGTCCAGAACATAGCAATGGTTCGGTAGAACTTGCAAGAAAATATGATAATATCTTTGCGTCAGTAGGGATTCATCCTCATGATTTGAACAAAGTAAATCTTGAAGCTCTTTCTGAATTAGAGAAGTTATCTAAATTTTTAAAGGTAGTCGCCATAGGAGAAATTGGCCTGGATTATTTTAGACTTGAAGACAAAAAAGATAAACCGAAGCAAATTAAAGTTTTTGAGGAACAGTTAAGGTTGGTGGGAAAGTTAAATTTGCCTGTAATTTTCCATTGTCGAGATGCTTATCCAGATATATTAAAAATCCTCTGGGAGTTTAAAAAAGATTATAATTTTCGAGGAGTAACGCACTGTTTTTCAGGATCACAAGATTATGCAGAGAAGTTTTTAGATTTAGGGCTTCTTTTGTCATTTACCGGTGCAATTACTTATACTGAAGATCCTGATGCTGAGATCTTTGAGGTAATTAAAAAAACGCCTCTAGATAAAATTATGATTGAGACAGATTGTCCTTATCTTGCACCCCATCCTCACAGAGGAGAAAGAAACGAACCAGCATTTGTGAAATTTGTAGCAGAGAAAATTGCGGAAGTGAAGGGGGTAGATTTTAAAACTGTTGCTAGCAAAACTACTAGAAATGCTGAAGAGTTGTTTGAGATATAGAGTATTAGGACTACTAGGGCTACTCCGCCTGAGGCGGACTAGGATTAGATTAAATAAAGAGAGGTTTTCTAATATGCTAGAACGAGAGCAAGGGCTCTTGTCTACCCAGTTGGTAGTGTATCTAAGACCCGTAATTCATAATTCGTGATTCATGATTCGCGATCATTTGCAGCTTCTGATATTTAGATTTTTTATAAGTCATAATTAAATCAAGATTTATGCCACTTACTTTAGCGCAAGTGAAAAAAGATCCTTATCTTTATCAATTTATCGAAGCATCAGAAAGATATATTTCTAAATTGGGATTTACAGAGCATGGGTTTCGGCATGTGAATTTAGTTTCTGATATTGCAAGGAATGTAGCAGAGAGAGTTGGGTTTTCAAAGCACAAGCAAGAACTTGCGGCAATTGGAGGTTACCTTCATGATATAGGAAATTTTATTGGCAGAACTCAACATGAGTACTGGGGTGTTTTTATTGCTTATCCGCGGTTAATAGAATTAAGTGCAACACCAAAAGAAATTGAGGTAATTTCCAATGTTATTTCTTCTCACGAGAAAAGAGGATCTAAAATTTTTAGTAAAGTAGCAGCAGTGGTAGTTTTAGCTGATAAATCAGATGTTCATAGGTCCAGAGTTGAAGAGGACATTAATATTGTTGAACTTACAGAAGATATACATAATAGGGTAAATTATGCAGTAACAGATTCTTTTCTTGAAGTCAACATCAGAAGGGAAAGAATAACTTTAAAATTAAAAATTGACACCAATGCAATTTCAGTGATGGAGTATTTTGAAATTTTTACTGAGAGGATGGTTTATTGTCGGGAGGCGGCAAAGTTTCTAGGGTATAGGTTTGGGTTGGTGATAAATAAGACGAGATTGCTATAGAAGCTCCAAGATAACCTTTGCGGTCTTCTTGGGATTATGCCTGAAAACACTTCTGTCGATAGCATCTCCTTTGATTTTTTGCGCTGGAACAGTGCTTGCTACTTTACTTTTAATAATTTTAATCTTTGGATCAATATTTTCTTCGTCAATCTCTGGCATTTTTTTATTTTCTTCTTTATAAGCTTCCAGATCTTTTTTATTAGCAAGAGGCTTTGTATTAAAAACAGCAATGTCTATCCTTGGAAGCCCTGATTTTTTGAGAAAATTGATTTGATGAGAAGCATTCCAATTCTTGGGTCCCATAAGTCCCCCAATAAACATAATTGGTGCTTTTGATTTTTTTATAGTGCTAGATACCCCTTGAACTTGAAAAAGAGGGGCAAGGCTTGTTACTATACTTCCAGGTCCTACTAAAATGTAATCAGCATCTAAAATAGCTTTTTTGGCACTTTTGGTAATTTTTACATTTGGTTCGAGCCATAGGTCTTTGATTTGATCTTCAGAAAGTTTGTCAAGCTCATATTCCCCGACAATTTTTCCTCTTCTTTTTGCTAAGGCCGCTAGGTGTGATTTTTCTTTGCTTACTGGAATTACTTTGCCGCAAGTAGGAAAGGTTTTCTCAAGGAGGTCCATGCCTTTTTCTATGTCTCCTGCTGCGATTTCTGATGCTGAGACTAGAATATTTCCTGCACTGTGCCCATTAAAGTCACCATTGCATTGGAAGCGGGATGACAGAAGCTTGACCCAGAAATCCACAAGTTTTTTATCTTTATGGTCGAGTAGGGCTATAAAAATATTTCTTAGGTCTCCTGGTGCACAGACATCAAGAGTGGTTCTGAGGCCTCCTGTAGATCCCCCAGAGTCGAAAACACTGACTATGAAGTTTAAATCAAGTCTTTTAGTAAACGGTTTGAATGTATTTGCCATAACAGCTCCACCTACTCCTCCGACAAAGAAGGCTATTTTCTTTTTTGCCATTTATTTGGTTGTTATGGAATAAAAACAAGCCCTCACTGGTATTGTACAGGTTTGCCTGGGTCTATGTAAAGTTTTTGATATACACTAGATTATTAAGGCAAAGGGGTATATGATAAGGTTATGAGAATCTTTCTAGACTTTGATGATACTCTTTATAATACTACTAGGCTTAAGAAAGAGACCAATAGGGTCATCGCAGATTTTGGAGTGACTAAAGAATTTCAGGAAGTTTTGAAAAAAGATGAAGAAAAAGGAACTGGCATGAATTTTGACAGAGTTTTAAAAGATGTTTTTGATAGTTTAGGTAAGGATAAAAAGGCCAAGTTTGATTTTAAAAAATTAAAGCAAAAAATTAATAGGATTCTCAACAAGAAGAAAAGTATGCTTTATTCAGATTCTTTGCCTTTTTTGAAAGCTATTTACAAAAAACACGATCTAATATTAATTACCTATGGTGATTATCGAGCTCAGAGGTTTAAAATTAAACAAGTTGGAATAAGAAGGTTTTTTAAGGCAGTTTTAATAGTTACAGAAAAAAAAGAAGAATTTTTCAGAGATTATTTAAAGAAGAGAGAAGGGGTCTTTATCGATGATAAGGCAAGTACAGTTGATTTTGTTGCAAAGAATTTCCTAGACATTAAAACAATTGTCTTGAGACGTCCTGGAAGTTGGCATTCTAAGAAGCCTTTTGGTAAATATGATTTTTTAACAAGAAATTTAAGCCAGACCTTAAAAATCATTAATAATTTAGAAAAAACATGCAAGTAGTAATTTTAGCAGCAGGTGAAGGAGTACGCATGCGCCCTTTTACTTATACTAATTCCAAGCCTGTTATTAAATTTGCTGGAACCACAGTTCTGGAACATAATATTCGAGAGCTTCCTAAGGAGGTTAGAGAAGTAATCATTGTTGTTGGTTATTTACAGGAAAAAATTAGAAAGAAAATAGGAGATGAATTTGATGGAAGAAAAATAACTTATGTTGAGCAGAGAAAGCAGATAGGTAATGGTCATGCAATGATGCTTTGTGAAAAGAAAGTTAGAGGAAAATTTCTTGTTTTTAATGGTGATGATCTTTATTCTGGAAAAGATATTAAAAAATTATTCCAGCACAATTTATGTGCTTTAGTAAAAAAGGTAGCTGACCCTTCAACCTTTGGAGTGTATATTTTAAATAAAAAAGGAAAAGTAATAGGTTTTGTTGAAAAACCAGAAAAGTTTGTCTCTGATATTGCTAATATTGGTTGTTATCTGCTTGATAAAAGAATTTTTAAATATCAATTAAAAAAGTCCGAAAGAGGAGAATACGAAATTACAGATTATATTAAATATTTAGTAAAAGATGGAATTGATTTTGAAATAGAAAAAACAAGTTTCTGGCAACCTATAGGCTATCCTTGGAATATTCTGGATGCTAATAGTATTTTACTTAGTTTTATAAAAAAATCTGAAATTTTAGGTAAAGTTGCTAAAGACGCTGAAATTTCCGGTTTAGTTAAAATTGGAAAAGGTACAACGATTGGACCAGGAGTAGTTATTGAAGGACCAGTTATTATTGGAGAAAATTGTGTGATTGGCCCAAATTGTTTTATAAGACTAAATACTAGTATTGAAAGCAACTGTCATATTGGGCATGCAGTAGAAATAAAGAATTCAGTAATAATGAAGAATACTAGCGTTTCCCACCTCTCTTATGTAGGAGATTCTGTTTTAGGAGAGAATGTGAATTTTGGTGCAGGGACAATTACCGCAAACCTAAGGCATGATGGTAATTCTATTGGAGTAAAAATCAAAGATCAAATAGTTGATTCTACAAAAGAAAAACTAGGTTGCTTTATTGGAGATTTTTCTAAGACTGGAGTTAATACTTCTTTGTATCCTGGAGTAAAACTTGGTCCTTTTTCTTGGACTTATCCAGGCGCTTGCATAAAAAGAGATATTGAGCCTTTTCATATTGAGAAAGAAAAAATTTCTTTTGAAAAGATTGAAGGATTGATAAAAGGGGAGAGGTTGATTGAAGATTATGATTTTGAGGGGCTGTATAAAAGGCTGGAGAAAGAATAATTTAAATATCGTTGTAGGAACGTTGCAGCGCAACGTTCCTACCTTAAATTCAATGCGCATTCTAAAAGTTGATCTAGAAAACCCAGAAGATAAAGTTATAGAAGCAGCAGCAGATATTCTAAAAAGAGGGCTTGTTTTAGTTTATCCTACTGATACTGTTTATGGATTAGGTGTAAATATATTAGATGAAAATGCAGTACGCAAGATTTTTCTTATCAAAGGAAGAGATTTTATCAAGCCTCTTCCTATTGTAGTAAGAGATTTAAAAATGGCAGAGGAGGTTGCTTCTGTAGGAGAGAAAGCAAAGGTATTATTTAATAAATTTTTACCAGGGCCTTTGAC
Organism: bacterium (Candidatus Torokbacteria) CG_4_10_14_0_2_um_filter_35_8; assembly: GCA_002792135.1. Taxonomy (GTDB): domain Bacteria; phylum Patescibacteriota. The sequence goes on from PFNU01000060.1 coordinate 10,046, forward strand.
TCTAGTTCTTCCTAAAAAAGACATTATATCTGATATAATATCAGCAGATCTTGAGACAGTTGGGATTAGAATACCAGAGTGTGAGGTTACTAAAAAATTAAGTGAAAAATTGGATTTTCCTTATACTACTACTAGCGCTAATATTTCTGGCAGACCCTCTACAAGTTCTATTAGAGAAGTTAGATCCCAGTTTAGTGATTCTCCAAGAAAGCCCGATCTTATTTTAAACGCAGGGACTTTGTCCCCTTCTTTATCTTCGACTATTGTCGATTTGTCGAATGAAAATGATATTAAGATTCTAAGGGAGGGACCAATCTCAAAGGAAGAAATCCTAAGCACTAAATCCGAAATCCCAAACAAATTCTAATTACCAAAATTCAAATTTTCTAAACACGTAGTTTTGAATTTAAAAAATTAGAATTTAGGTATTGTTTAGTATTTCGATATTAGGATTTAGGATTTTTCCCAAATTCATATTAAATCTTTTGATTTTTTAGTGGCGTTGGCAAAAAGTATCTCTTATGAATTCTCAAAAGCTTATTCCCAAACCCTATCTTTCTTCTCGTCTTCATCCCGAACTTGTGGCTTTATACAGTCACTTGAGCATTAAAGACTTTGCAATAAACTTGATCAGTCTTTTTAGTGCTGTTTATATTTATCTTCATTTTGGGAGATCTATTATTGCGCCTCTTATATTTTATGCTAGCATTAATTTTCTTTATGCTATTTTTCTCCCTTTGGGAGTGAGAGTGATGTCCAAGATTGGTCTTAAAAGATCAATGTCCCTAGGACTCATTTTTAGGTTTCTTTATTTTTTATGTTTATTTCTTCTAGAGAAGGATTCCTTGCTTGTAATTCCTGCGGTCTTATGCCTTACGATTCATGATCTACTTTATTGGGTTCCTTTTCACTCCGATATTGCAAGATTTACTAATAAAAAGAACAGAGGGAAAGAAATGGCGCTTTATCAAGCAGTTCAAATTGCTTTAGCAGTGGTAGCACCTATTGCAGCAGCATTTATTATTACTCGCTTCGGGTTTCCCGTGTTGTTTCTATTTGCAGCAGTCTTAGTGTTAATATCAGGTCTTCCTCTGATTATTACACCCCGTGTTTATGAAACTTTTACTTTTTCTTATAAAGGCACGTTTAAAGAGCTTTTTAGTAAAGAAAATAGAAGAAATTTTATAGCTTTTTTTGCGTCAGGTATTGAAGGGAAAATTGGAGGAGTTGTTTGGCCTATTTTTATATTTATTCTTCTTGCCGGACAAATTACAAAGATAGGATTTTTATCAGCTGCTATTGTCTTTGTTACGCTTGTTAGCAGTCTTATTATGGGTAGATTTATTGATGAACATGACACTAAGAAGATTATTAGACTTAGTACCTTGTTTTATGCTCTAGCATGGATTGTAAAAATATTTATCTCTTCTGGCGCCCAAGTCTTTATTACTGATTCTTATCATAGGGTAGCAAGTCTTGGTGCTAGGTTTCCGTTCGATACTCTGACATATGAGCGCGCAGCAGATCAAGGCCAATATGTTGATGAATTTACAGTTTTAAAAGAAATGGCATTGAATTTCGGATATGTATTTATTACTATTATTTTGATAAACATGAGCTTTTTTGTTGATATTAAATATGCTTTTGTTTTTGCTGCAGCTGCTTCGTTTTTCTTTAGTGTCTTGTGAGAGTAATTCGAAGAGAATATTGTATACATATTAGCAAGTAAGAGAAATGGTACTTTGTATATCGGAGTAACGAATAATCTGATTAGAAGAGTATGTGAACATAAAAATAAAACTATAGATGGATTTACTAAAAAGTATTGTGTTGATAAGCTTGTATATTATGAGGAAACTAATGACGTAAAATCTGCTATTGTAAGGGAAAAAAGAATGAAGAAATGGAGAAGGGAGTGGAAGATAAATTTAATTAAAAAATTCAACCCTTATTGGAAGGATTTGTACTACAATTTGTCTAGCTGAAAAGGAGATTTAAGGGCGTCAGATGTATTCCCGCTGGAGTTTATCCCGTATTTAGTACGGGGCGGGAATGACATATTCTGTCATTCGTCCGCTTGCGGCGGATTCGAGTAGCATTCGTATAATTCGCATAACCTATAATTTTAATTCCTAATTTCTAATCTCATGAATAGCTACCTTAAAGAATCCGACCCCGAAATTTATAATTTAATAGAAGAAGAAAAAAAGCTGGAATCTGAAAAATTAAGACTTATTCCTTCTGAAAATTATGCGTCTTGTGCAGTATTGGAAACCACAGGATCAATTCTTACAAATAAATATTCTGAAGGTTATCCTAAAAAAAGATATTATGAAGGCCAGCAAGCGATAGATAAAATAGAGCTACTTGCTATCAAAAGGGCAAAAAAGCTTTTTGGTGCAGAACATGTAAATGTCCAGCCAAACTCTGGTAGTCCTGCCAATATGGCTGTTTATTTTGCACTCCTTGAAATGGGTGATAAAATTTTAGGAATGAATTTAAGTCATGGAGGTCATCTTACTCATGGAAGCCCTGTGAATTTTTCTGGAAAATATTATAACTTTATTTCTTATGGTGTTGATAAAGAAACTGAAATGCTTGATATGGATGAGGTGAGAAAAATAGCAGAAAAAGAGAAACCCAAGATAATTTTAAGTGGATTTACCGCTTATCCGAGACGAGTTGATTTTAAAGCATTTCATAAAATAGCAGAATCTGTCGGTGCGATTAGCATGGCAGATATTTCTCACATTGCAGGCTTGATTGCAGCAGGAGTTCATCCTTCACCTTTTCCATTTACAGATGTCGTAACAACAACTACTCACAAAACCCTGCGGGGTCCGAGAGGCGCAATAATTTTATGTAAAAAGAAATTTGGTAAGGCAGTTGACAAAGCAGTATTTCCAGGACTACAGGGCGGTCCTCATGAGCATTCCATTGCCGCAAAAGCCGTAGCTTTCAAAGAAGCGGAAAGACCAGAGTTTAAAGAATATGCTAAGCAAATTGTAAAAAATGCCAAAGCTTTGGCAGAATATTTAATGGAAAATGGATTTAAGTTAGTAAGCGATGGAACAGATACTCATTTGATTTTAATCAATGTTGTAAAAAGTAAAGGTATCTCCGGTAAACCTTTTGCTAAAGCACTTGACAAAGCAGGGATTATCTGTAATTTTAATACTATTCCTTTTGACAGGCGACCACCATTTGATCCCTCGGGAGTCAGAATTGGTACTCCGGCGATAACTTCACGAGGTATGAAAGAGACTGAAATGAAGAAAATTGCTGACTTTATGCTTAAAGTTTCTGAAAATATTGATAATGAAGAGGCTTTGACAAAAATTGCAGAGGAGGTTAAAAGTATGTGTAGCGAGTTTCCTGCGCCGGGAATTGAGAGGATTTAGAGGACGTGTTGTATTTTAAAATTAGAGGTATAAAGCAGGCAAGAATCAGGAATTATAGATAGGCAACTAGGACTGCTAGGAAACTAGGCTGCTAGTACCGTATTACGACACTAGGACTTATTATGCTTATATTATTCTAGATTCTTTATTCCATTTTTTATTTTTCAACTTTGAACTTTTTTTGCCGGAGTGGCGGAACTGGCAGACGCGCACGACTCAAAATCGTGTCCCGCTTAGCGGGATGAGGGTTCGACTCCCTCCTTCGGCACTCGAAGTTAATCACTTTCGAACTTTCTCTATTATCTTACCAAATTTAATTCATAAGTCAAAGAAAAGGGATTTAAACCACTAAAACCTTACCCCCGACTACATACAATTTCAGTGTTAATTATATCGCCTCTTTGACGGGCTCGGTCGCTCGCTGGAGTTTACCCCGTACCGTGCTTGCTCTGGTGCGGGGCTCGCTCCCTCGCCCTTATTTTACCTGCCCCGTAGTGAAATTTATTCGTAAATTTCTACTACTGGGGTATTCAAAAAAGGGCGGGAAAAAGTCAAAAAACAAAACCGGGCTAATAACTAATCGTCCTGTCTTGCGAGAATTATTTGAGGATATTAAGCAATATAAAAAATTGACATTATTTTTACTTACAAACTGATAGGTTTAGCCGTTTTCCGAAAGATTTTTATCGGCTAATAAAATTTGATACCTCTAATCCGACAAAGATTATTGAGAAATTTAATGCTTACTTTTATTCAATTTGAATTGAATTAGCGACATAAAGAAAGAACCGAAGATAAAATGTTTGAGGGTGCCAGAAAGATTGATAAAAAGCCAAAAATGAGTTAAATTAAAAGAAAGTAATTTTTCTACTCTTTTCTTTAATTTTTTGGTATAATTACAGTGGTTATGGACAAACAACAATTTCACGAACAACTCACAAAAACCTCTAAGGCATCATTAAGAGAGAGAGAGAGTAAATAACGCTCGCGGAGTTTTTGATTTCCTGAAAATTTTTTTAAATAAAACACTCTTTTTTTAGAGTGTTTTTTCTTTTTAACGATGGCTAAAATTGTAAAAAATAATTTAGGGAATTTTTTGGTAGTCTGTTTTATTTTTTTAATGGTGATGGGTTGGATTTTTTCTGGCTGGCCGCAAATTTGGCAAAATCCGCCAATTCCGCCGGGAATTAACGAGGTGAGAGCTACTACAGTAACTCTTAGACCAAATGGAGCAGGATATCATCAACAATTTGATTTAGTTGATACTAGTCATTGGGAGGCGACAAATGATGATCCGGCAAATGATAGTACTTATATTCACACTAATGTTGCAGGTGAAATAGACATTCAAGTCTTGGACGACCCAACCTTTGGCGACTCAGACACAATTAACTCGGTTACAATTTATTGCCGAGCCTATGCGAGTGGAAGTGGAGCTCCTGAAAGAATGGACTTTTGGGATAGGTTAGGAGCTACAGATAGAGACGGGGGGAATAATATAGGAGTGACAAGGGGCTCATTTGATCAGTACAATAGTGCCACTTTGGCTACTGCCCCAGATGGCGGGGGCTGGACAAAACAGAAAGCAACAGATTTACAGGTTGGGATTCAAGTCCCCACAATAGGCTCTACCGAAACTGTCCGGGTTTCCGAAATTTGGATAGTTGTAGATTATACTATTGTTCCCTCGATTACTTTAACAGTTGACTCACCCACAAAAAGTTTGGGTAATGTTACACCGGGTACGCCGGTTACCGCCACTACTATTGCCACAGTAACTACTATTAATGCTACTGGTTATTCTTTGAAGATTTCTGACAGTGTGGCTGGTTCTGATTCTGCTTTACTTCATACTGATACCGCAACTAGAATTGCTGATTATGCAGGAACGATTGCAGTTCCTACTTCTTGGACAGGAACAGGCCTTGGAATTTGTGTTTATGCGGCTGATACCAGTAAAGAAGCAAAATGGGGCACAGGAACAACTGAGACCGATTCAAATAATAAGTATGCTGGCATTCCTCAAACTGCCACTGAAATTCATAATGTGGGAAGCGCAGTAACTAATGATGATACCAGCATTGGCTATAAATTAAATGTGCCCACAAGTCAAAAAACCGGCGCTTATTCTGGAGTTGTTACTTATACTGCCGTAGCTAATTAATCTTTAAAAATAACCGCAGAGACATTTTCTGCTTTCGGAAGAGAATGCGCATTCTTCTAAAAGTGGGTGAAAGGTCGAGTCTCTCCAAAAATAAAAATCGTTAAAATTAACTATTAACTAAAGAAATCTATGATGAGAAAAATATTTCAGTGCAGTCTTCCGGCTATTCTGATTACCGGTCTTTTGGTTTCTGTTTGGGGTTTTGTTTTACAGACGAAAGCTCAGGAGAACGAAGAAGTTACTTTAGACACCACTGTTTTAAGTACTCTCACTTTTACTGTTGATTCTGCTACCAAAAGCTTGGGTGATTTGACACCCGGCACCGCAGTTACTGCTACAAGCACTCTTACTGTTGGTACCAATAGTAGCGGTGGTTTTACTGTCAAAGTGGTCAGAAATGATGCTGATACAACGATGGACTTAACTACTGATGCTACAGTAAATATTACTGACCAGACTGCTTGGAATTCAGGTACTCCCAATAGTGTGCTTAAAAGTGCTTTAGAGAATAGCGGAGATGTTTTAGCTTTCAGGGTAAAGCAAACAGGCACGGCTGCCAACTGCTATAGCTCCACCTGGTGGGGAACGGATGATACTGACTCCAATGCTAAATACGCTGGGTTTCCTCCTACTACCGCGCAGACCATTGTTAGCGATACAACTTACGAAGCGGCTGATGTTGATATAGTAGCGTTATATTACTTGGATGTTGCTACCAGCCAAAAAACCGGTACCTATGATGGTAAAATAACCTATACTGCTACAGCTCAGTAAAAAATCACTTATGAAAAGAAAATATCTCGGAAAATTCCTGGGAGGAATGATAGTTTTGACTATCATTCTAATAAGTTCTGCTCAGGTTCTGGCAAAACCGGTAGGTATTAGCATTGGTCCGGTAAAGATATTTTTGACTATAGAGAAGGGAGAAATCGGAGATTCGTCTGTTACTGCCATTAACCCTAATGATTTTCCTATTGAGGTTATAACCGAAGTAGATGATTTTGTGCCGGCCGCTGTCCCCGGAGACATAACATTTATTCCTAAATATGAAGGGGTAACCTCTTTGGTAGATTGGCTTAAAATTGAGAAAGCCATATTTTCTTTAGGACCGAAGGAAAGAAAAGAAGTTCCTTTTAAGATTGAGGTTCCAGAGGATGCTGGCGCCGGGGGTCATTATGCAGCTATTTCCTTTAAGGCTGTTCCTAAAGAAGTTGAAGGGACTGCGCTTCAGATCAGCGGCAGAGTAGGTGTTTTGGTAATGGTAGCAGTTCCTGGCGAAGTAATTCAGACCGGAGAAATCGCTGAATTTAAAGGACCGAAGATTGTGTCGAGGGGACCGATTGAAATTGCCATTCTTTTCAGAAATACCGGTACTACTCATTATCAACCAGAAGGAACAATTGAAATTACTAATTTGCTGGGAAAGAAAACATCATTAGAGGTGCCCAAACAAGTAGTTTTTCCTCAGGGAAGTAAAAACTTAAAAGCCGTCTGGGATGTTAAATATCTTTTCGGCAGATACACCGCTAAGTTAAATTTAGCTGACGGAGAAGGAAATATCCATATGGCTATTTTGAATTTCTGGGTCTTTCCTTGGCAGGAGGTATTGGGATTATTCGTCATTGTAAGTATTTTAGTTTTTGTTGGCAGAATTATAAGAAAGAAATTCAAAATTGTTATTGCTAAAAGATAAATGATTTATAAAAGATTTCTTACAATATTTACTGGCGTAGCGATAGCGGCAGGAATATTGATTTTTGCTATGGGTTCAAATGCTCAAGAATCTTTGCAACTGCAGGTGAATGTCGTCTCTATAACTGTTTGTGGCAATGGCGTGGTTGAATCAGGCGAACAATGTGATGCCGGCGGAGCTAACGGTCCCTGCCCGGCTACTTGTTCTACTTTTTGCACTACTAATTCTTGCGGCGGAGGGGGCGGCGGAGGAGGTGGAGGGAGCTATACTTCTCCTACACCACAAACTGTAGTAAATTTCAGTGGTCGAGCTTATCCAAAAAGCACGGTAACGCTTCTCAAAGACGCCCAGATCGTCGCAACTACTATTGCTGGCGTTGACGCCAATTTTCAAATGAGTATCTCGGGGCTTTCAGCCGGAAATTATATTTTTGCTGTTTACAGTGAAGATAAAAATGGAAATCGCTCTACTCTTCTTACTTTTCCTGTCAGTGTAACTTCTGGCGTTACCACTAATGTTAGCGGCATTTTTATTGCGCCAACAATTGATGTGGATAAAAGCGAAGTAAAGAGGGGCGACAACATTGCTATTTTTGGCCAAAGCACGCCGCAAGCTGATATAGTTATTTCAGTTTCTTCTGAAGAAGAATTTTTTGCTAAAACCATCTCCGATAGGGATGGCATTTATTTACATAATTTTGATACTACAATACTTGATTACGGCGTTCATTACACTAAATCTAAAGCTTCCATTGGCAATTTATTGATTAGTAGTTATGGGCGAGTAATTAGTTTTAAGGTCGGGACTATAACGGTCCTTAAAGAAATAAAACCAGAAATTTCCAAGGGTGATTTAAATAACGATAATAGAGTGAATCTTGTTGATTTTTCTATTGCTGCCTACTGGTACAAACGCCCTTCACCACCATCTTCAGTTGATTTAAACGGCGACGGCAAAGTTGATTTAGTGGACTTTAGTATAATGGCATACTATTGGACAGGATAATCCCGCTTCGCGGGAAATCCTAAATCCGAATTTCTAATTTCTAAACAAATCCCAATGTTCAAAATTCAAAAAATAAAAATAATTATAGTTGTCTGCCTTTTATTATTATCTGCTGTTCCGACTTTTGCCGCTGAAATTTCTTTTGATGCTAAAACTCGCGAAGTGGCAATTGGTGAACAATTTGAAGTAAATATTTTTCTTAATACTGAAGAAGAATATATCAATGCTACTGAGGGAAAAGTTATATTTCCAGAAAATTTACTAGAATTAAAAGAAATAAGAGACGGAAACTCTATTGTTAATTTCTGGATTGAACGGCCAAAAATTAAGTCCGACAATCAAATTACTTTTTCTGGGATTATTCCGGGCGGTTATATAGGAAAGAAAGGTTTAATTTTTTCAGCTATTTTTCAATCAAAAAACGAAGGAAAAGGTACAATTGAGATTCGCGAGGCAAAAACATTGCTTAACGATGGGAAAGGCACGCAAGCTTCGCTTTCAATTTCTAATTTACAATTTCTAATGGCTCTAGACTAGAACATAACTATGTTTTAGTCTAAGAGTATGGTTAAGAAAGCTAGGTTATCAAGGTATAAGATTAAAAAGATTATTAG
>PFNU01000005.1 GCA_002792135.1 bacterium (Candidatus Torokbacteria) CG_4_10_14_0_2_um_filter_35_8
ACGAAGATAAAAAAATACTTTTGTCAAAGTGGTATAATTTGCTAGAAGAAAGGGCATCAATTACCAGGGATTATCAAAACGCGCTTGATGTAAAAGTCTTATCAAGAGAAAGCTGGCGCGTATGGGGAGAGAAAAAACGACACAGAACAGTACAAATGGGAGTAGATTCTATATATTACAGCATAGAGCGTGCATATAATATTTGGAAAGGATATAAAGAAAACATTGAAAAAAATTCACTGGTAGGAGATCAAATCGCAAAGCTTGATAACTTTTTCGCTATCCCTGAACAAATAAGGGCTAATAAAAAATTGCTAGGAGAATATCTATCTTGTGCTTGGAATTCTCTTTGCGTTTATAAAAAACTTGTAGAAAGTGGTATTCCAGAAAGAGATGCTATATTTATAGTTCCTCGTGCTGTTAGAATTGATATGGTAAGTACTTTTAACTTTTATAACCTTATTTCAGGATATTATCCTTTAAGGCTTTGCACAAAAGCAGAAGAACAACTAAGAAGAGTAACGACAAAAGAGGCAGAAGAAATAAAATCAGAATTTAAAAAAATAGGTTTAGATTGGCTTAACTGGCATATAGCACCAAAGTGCTACAGCACTGGTTTTTGTCCTGAAGAAGAATCCTGCTTGAAAGTTAAAGAGGTTTCTTCGTTTTATAATGAAGAAGTACATGAAGAAATGAAAAAAGATTTAGAAGAAAAATTACAAGAAACCTCGAGGAAGCCAGAGCAAGTAACATTACGAGAGTCTATCAAGGCACAAACAAAAGTTCATCCTAATAGAGAAGAAGGAGCTTTTACACGAAGTTAAATTGAGCATTGTTATAGTCCAAAAAAGTAGCCCTGAATTTTCGAGCTACTTTTTTTATATAAATTATAATTAGGTGGGTGAGAGTCATTGCTCTCAATTCTCTGAGCAAGGGCTCGGAGCTACCCATGATTAATATTCTTCACGCTTTAAGGGAATTCTTATTAATAGGAAACTTATTGATAAAAGTATTAGTGGAATAAAAATAAGTATTACAGGAAGCCATATAGGCACTTTCTTGGAGAAAAAAGATTTTAAATTATCCATTAAGCCTATATTATTGATAAGCTGCAAATTTAGAAATGATATTGAATCAAGAATTATTGCCCATGCAGCAAAATACATCGAATAATAACCTATTTTTTTATTTTTAATGGAACTAGGTTAAGGTACTCAAGTTCTAATTTCCCTTTGTACATAAATTGTTTTTTCCGAAAGCAGTAAGCATCTGATAATAATGATCCTACTAATAATCCTTCTGCATTTAACACAGCACCTCCATTTTCCTCTTTTGCAAAACCATGTGCTACTAGGTTCTTTAATACATGCTCAGACCCGGCAAATGCAGTTTCTTCTTTATTGGCTCTTATATCTTTACGGAAATCCTCACCCTTTAAGTGCTCGGTTTTAATAGGAGACTTTAAATGTTTGTGGTTAAGATACGACCAATATAATATCTTTTTTTCAATGTTCCAAGTAGGAAGATTGATATCTCCCGCTTGATTACCAATATCATTGTCTGGGATTTTTCTCCGCCATTCTTCCGGATCATACTTTTTTAATTGTAGATTATATTGATCGTCAAGTCTGAGTAATTCTAAAAACTGCTCTGCTCTTTTGAAGAAATTTAATTTGATTGGTAGTGTGTCCATGCTAATTTTTTTACTTTTAAAAACTTTTTACAATTTTCTCAATATCCTGCAAGTGAAACTTCACAGCACAATCTTTAAATTTTAAAGATATTTCAGGATCTTTTCTGTCTACTACCTTCATTTCAAAATTGATGCTTTTGTATTTCTCCATAAATTCTTCAAACGAAGTGTCAATCACAAAATTTGCATGTTCTAATCCTTCTGGATAATTTTTCGCTTGTTTAGACGCTGGAAGTTCGATATAGGGAATAGAGAAGTTTTTATAAATTAAAGGATTATTAAGTTTAAAAACTGCAATTGGTCGTCCTCTTACTATTTTTTCTGCTATCAAAGTGCCAAAGCTAGCTAGCTTATTTTTTATTTCTTTATATTTTTCAAAACTATTCACTCGATAACATAAATGATCCAATTCAAGTTTAGAGACATCGATATTATGATCTTTAAGATTCTTAAAGACTTTGTCTAAAAAAGTTTTGTAGTCTCCAGTTATATTATCTATATTTTGCATTTTGAACTTTTAATTTTGAATTTCAGAAATATTCCTTAAATCTTTCTTGGATTTCAGAGAACTTTTGTTTTCGTAAATCAAATCTATAACCTTCTCTGTTATTTAACTCATCAATTACCTCATAAAACTTATTTTGACCCATAGCTTCTATCCTAAGTTCCCTGCATAAATTTTCAATCTTTTGACTCGCTTCATCTATTTTCTTTTTGCTAGTTAAAATTTCTGCTTCAAAGTAATAGCCCCATTTCGGAATTTCTACTAAAGCAAACTCTACACCTTTATACATATAAATATAACTATGGGTATCATGAAGCTTTCCTTTATTAAAACCTAAGATTTTCAAGAATTCTACCATTTCATCAAATTTATCTGAGTCAATCTCAAATACAAATTCCTTGCGAGAATCCTTGCCGCTAAACCTACCATATTTCATAATTAGTTCTGCCTTTTTGTTGGTGATTCTTAACTTTAAATCTATGGGATCGTCTTTCCAATACTTAACCTTGCTGATGTGTTTTGTTGAATAAAGCAGAGTAAATCTTTTCTTTTCACCCGAAAACTTTCCCTTTTTGCTAAAGAAGGATTTTAATTCTTCGAATTTCTCTTTAGAAAGTAGGCCTCTATGTTCAACTTCAATTTTTGGCATTAGTTATAGAAATAGTTATTTGTTTTTAGTGTCTTTTAACTATAGTTATAATTTTGATTATGCTAAAATTATAAGAGGTAGCTCTTTTTTTGACAAATTCAACTCGATTTTATGGAACTTATCATTTCTAAAAATCAACTCTCAACATCACCAGCAATGTTTTTGCGAAGAGCAGGGTATGGTTTACTCAGGATAGATATAGTGACCACGACAGCTTTGTTCGTCGTTTAGGCGGCTATCATTATCCAAGATTACATATGTATGTTAACTATTCAGGTGATAAAATTATTTTTAATTTACATTTAGATCAGAAAAAACCTAGTTATGTTGGAGCTCATAAGCATAATGCTGAATATGAGGGAGAAATAGTAGAGGCTGAAATTAAAAGGTTAAAGAGCTTATTAGAGGAGAGTAGAGATGAAGTAATGAATAAAGCAGAAAATAGTACGGCAAAGAAGGGTTGAGGGGAAAGATTACTTTCGAAATAAAACAATAATAAAGCTAGTCATCTTAGAACTTTTTCTTTAGGACGTAATACGTCCTTTAGCTTTTTTGATTTCTTCAGGGTCTTCCAGTAACTTTCCTTTATGTAATTTAATCAAAAGGGGAATAACACCACAGTCTTTACAAACACCCCATCCACAATTTCCATTGTTTTTCTTGGATAATTTTTTACAAAGTGCAATTTCTCTTTCAAAAACTTCTTTATTAATAATATTTGGTTTTAGGCCTGTTTTACAGGTTAGTTTTTTCTGTTGAGTTGCCTCTACCATGGTTTTAAACATTTATAAAGTAATTTACTTTGAAAGAGCTTTACGTTCTTGGCTTCTGTCTCTATTAAGTGCTTTCTCTTCAGTAAATTTTTCTGGATAGCGGATACGAAGTTTATCAATGTTTTTCTTAAGAACTGCTTCTAGAGAAACATTGATTGTTTTACATAGATAGGAGATTGCAAAGACTAGTTTATCAAATGCTGTGGAGAGCTCCTTGCAATTGATTGGTTTACCAAAGTATGTGGCAGCTTTAATAATCTCTGTTATTTTGCCAATTTGAATAGCCATTTTAGTTATCAATTGATGAAGATCAGATGCGTTATGTATTTGATATTGCAATACTTTCTTTGGTTTAATATCTTGGCCAAGAAATCTAGCAACGCCAGCAAGATACCAACACATATCTCCAAGTTCTTCAATTATGTTAATACGTTTAGAGTTATTTATGGGTAGTTTTTTTATTTTTACAATAATCTCACTTAACTCACCTAACTCATTAGCTAAACCTATAGCCCTGTGGTTGAGAGCCATTAGGTTGGGTTCTTTGGATAAGCGATCTATTATTGGTTCATATGAGCATTGTGTTCTTATAGCTAAATCTGCGTAATTATAGTTTAATTCATTCCTAATAGCTTTTGGCGTGGTTTTGTTTTTAGAAATAAAGTTTATTCAAATTTAAGCTCTTTATAAGCATGCTCATTAATCCCATATTTTGCATAGGTATTTAATACAGATAAATTTCCAACATCTTTTTCTTCTAATCCTAACATTTTAAGTCCTTCTATTACTTTCTATTACTTTCTCTTCACTTTCTGCTTCAATTTCCAAAAAAGATGGTATTCTAGGCCGAGTATCTATAGTGAACTCAAGATCTTTTAAATGGAAAGTAATTCTTTTATTTTCTTGATAGTATTGGTTTTCCTTTAATATTTTTGAGAGGATTTCTTTTGTTTTCTCGAAATCGTCCACTTCAATTTCTATTTCTTCTGTGCCAGCAACATTAGATCCACTTTTACATTTATAAGCGATCGTTACGGTTTTTCCATTATCTCTTAGTCTAATCCACTCTTCTTTTTTTGGATCAATATCAAAAACCCACCTTCTCATTAAAACTTCAGGCTCTTTTTTCGCACCAAGTTTTATGAGTTTCTTCTCAATTTTTTTAATATCGATGTCTAGTACTTTTGTTTCGAATTCTTGAGACGTGTTTTTTAATTAGAATCCCTTTTCCTTAATTTAACCATACTCCCAAAATAATTCCAATGCCAAATTAGTTTTGTTTTTAAGATTTGCCTAAAGTTTGATGCTTTTGTATAATAACTGTGTATTTAGGTTGTAGGGAGTAGGGAATAGGGAGTAGAAAGTATTCCTGGGTTTTCAAGAGAAACTACCTCCTACCCCTTAATCTCTAACCCCTAGCTCATGGCTAAAACTCTTTGTCTTACTAATCAAAAAGGTGGAGTTGGAAAAACCACAACAGCAGTGAATTTGGGTGCTTACCTTGCAAATTTTGGCCGTAAGGTTTTAATAGTGGATTGTGATCCACAGGCTAATGCTACCTCAGGACTTGGAATAGACTTTCGACAGATTGATGCTGGAACCTATGATGTGCTAGTTAAGAATCTTCCTCTAACGCAAATTATTCTCCAGACAAAGATAGAAAATTATCATTTACTTCCATCTTCACCCTCTCTTGCTGGGGCATCAGTGGAACTCATCCAGTTTGATAATCGTGAATTTAGACTTAAAAAAGCCTTAAAAGAAGTGCAAGAATATTATGATTATATTTTCGTTGATTGCCCGCCAAGTTTGGGACTTCTTACTGTGAATGCGCTTACCGCATCAGATAGCGTAGTAATCCCAGTGCAGTGTGAATATTATGCTTTAGAAGGAATGAGTCAGCTTATGCATACTATAAAGCTGGTTCAAGAAAGGTTAAAACCAGAATTAAAGATAATGGGAGTAGTTTTGACAATGTTTGATAGAAGGATTACCTTATCACGCCATGTAGTAAATGAAATGAGAAAGAATTTCCCTGGAAGAGTCTTTGATTCTATTATCCCCAGAAATATTAGACTTGCCGAAGCGCCATCGTATGGAGAAACTATTATGGAATATGATTTAGGTTCTAGAGGAGCAAGAGCATATGAGAATTTGGCGAAGGAAATAGTAAAACTAGAAGGAATCACGAATCATGAATCATGAATTACGGGTTCTAGATACACTACCAAAAAACACCATGTCATCTTGAGCAAGTCCACCGTAGCGTAGCGAAGGTGGACACAGTCGAAAAGTATCCCCACTCGGTAAAAGACGTTGCAAGATTCAACGAGATTCTTCACCCACCATTGCTTCAGCCTGCGGCTGACTTAAGCGAATTCAGAATGACAGAGATGCTTAGAAAATTCGTATTTATTCGCATATCCTTTAAATCTTAACCACAAACTTATGGTTCAAAAAATAGGCTTAGGAAAAGGACTTGATTCTCTTATTCCTCTGGAAGAGACTTTAAAAGAGGTTTCTTTAGAAAAGGATAAAGAAGGTTTTTTAGAAATAGAGGTTGATAAAATAAGTCCCAACCCCAATCAGCCGAGAAAGAATTTTAAAAAAGAAAGCTTAGAAGAACTTGCAAACTCTATCAGAAGCCATGGCATTTTGGAGCCTCTGATTGTTAGAGAGAAAGAAGAGAGCGGTTATGAGTTAGTAATAGGCGAAAGGAGACTTCGTGCTGCTAAAATGGTTGATTTACAAAGAGTTCCGGCAGTTATAAAAAAACTGACTGATAAACAATGTGCAGAATTAAGCCTTATTGAAAATATTCAAAGAGACGATCTTAATGCAATAGAAAAAGCCCATGCTTATAAAAAGATTTTAGAAGGTTTTGGCCTTACCCAGGAACATCTTGCAAGACACTTGGGCATGCAAAGATCAGCTATTGCTAATACTTTGAGACTCCTCAAACTATCCTCTTTTATTCAAGAAGCAATCATTAATGGGATAATTACTGAAGGTCATGCAAGAGCTGTCCTTTCTTTAGAAAGCGAAGAAGATCGTAAGGTATTATTTGACAAGATATTAAAAATGCACTTAAGTGTGCGTCAGGCTGAGAGCACAGCACGAAGATTGTGTGGAAAAAGCGGTAAGGGTCGTTTAAGAATTGCTCCCAAAACTCAACAAGAATTTATAAAATGCCAAGAAGCTTTAGAGCAAAAATTTAAAGTACCAGTGAAAATCAGAGCAAAAAATAAAGGTGGAAGTATAATTATTAAATATCGGGATATTGATGAATTGAATAGGATAGTGGAGACGATTGGATAAATCATAGAGACGCCCCAGCAGGAAGACACCCCAACGGGGCGTCTTTACCTTCCATTCTTCTTCCTAAACCATGCTCTAATCTTTGATCTTGCTTGGTGGGTTTTGACGAATTTAAGCCAATCTTGAGATGGGCTCTTATTTTTTAAAGTCATGATCTCTACGAGATCGCCGCTGGCTAATTTTGTATTAAGACGTACTATTTTCCCGTTTACTTTAGCGATCTGGCATTGAAAGCCCAATTCAGTATGAACTTTAAAAGCAAAATCTATGGGCGTTGCTCCTTCAGGAAGACTAATTGGGTCTCCTTTGGGTGTAAAAACAAAGATATGTTTTTCAAAAAAAGTGGTTCTTAGATCTTTTAGAAATTCTCCTGGATCTTTATTGGAATTTTTCTGTTGCCACTTTGCAAGATCTCTTACCCAGGAGAATTTTTTTAGATTTAGAGGATCAGATTTCTTGTCTCTTTCAGAATAATACCAATGAGCTGCAACGCCGTATTCTGCCTCTTCATGCATCTTCTCAGTTCTAATCTGAATTTCAATAATCTTCCCATCATCACAAAAAACAGTTGTATGAAGAGATTGGTACCCATTAGGTTTAGGGTTAGCAATATAATCTTTTATTCTTCCAGTAAGTGGTTTCCAATACTGATGAATTATCCCCAGAGCTTTATAACATGAAGCTATATCGGAAACGATCACTCTTAAAGCAACTATATCGTAGATTTGGCCAATATCGTCATTATATCTTTGAAGCTTCTGATGAAGACTATAAGTATGTTTTGCTCTACTATGAATATCAACAAACGAGACATCTGAATTCTTAAGGAGTTTTTTAAGTTTTTTCTTAGCTATGATAGTGTGTTTTTCTTTTCCCTTATAGAATTTTCTAACACGCTTTTCAAGGCTTTTAAATTTTTTAGGATAAAGATAGTGAAAAGCAAGGTCTTCTATCCGTCCTTTTATTTCTCCCATTCCTAATCTTTCAGCAATGGGAGCATAAACTTCCAAAGATTCTCTCGCAATTCTTATTTGCTTATCTCTTGGTAATGCGTAAAGGGTTTGCAAATTATGTTTTCTATCCGCAAGTCTTACCAGAATTACTCTTATATCTTCTGCCATTGCCACAAACATTTTTCTTAAGTTTTCTGCAAGGTATTCTTTTGTATCTTTTCTTAGTTTTATTTGTCCGAGCTTGCTAACACCTTCTACGATTTTTGCAACTTTTCTTCCAAAATACTTTTCTATATCAGAAAGAGTATAAGAGGTATCTTCAAGGGTATCATGAAGAAGGGCTGCAATAATGGTCTCAGTATCAAGATTTAACTCAGTTAAAGTAAAAGCGGTATGAAGCGGATGCTGCAAATACTCTTCTCCTGATTTTCTCTTTTGCCCTTTATGCGCTTTTTGAGAGAAAAGATAAGCTCGCTTTACTACCCTTAGATCAACATTAGGTGAGTTTTTCTTAATTTTTTCAGATAACTTTTTATAAGTTATTTTTGGAAGTTTCTTTTGTATAGTCACAAGTTTTACTTGAACACTTTATTTTATTTTTACCTGCAAAAACCAGAAGGCTTTTGCACTTAGGGCAGATTTTGCCGACAGGTTTATTCCACAAAGCGAAATTGCACTTAGGGTAGTTAGAACACCCGTAAAAAACCCTTCCTTTTTTTGATTTTCTTTCAATAATATCTCCTTCTTTACATTTAGGACATTTCACACCAATTTTTTTGATAATTGGTTTAGTATTTTTGCACTTAGGATAGTTTGAGCAAGCAAGAAATGGTCCGAACTTACCATGTTTTATTTCCATTTTTGCGCCACATTTTTCACACTTTTCTTTAGTATATTCTTTTTTTATTTTTTTCTCTTCTCCTAAGGGTTCAGTGTATTTACACTCAGGATACCCTTCACATGCTAAGAACTTTCCAAACCTTCCAAATTTTATTACCAGAGATTTCCCACATTTAGGGCACTTTTTCTTGGTTTTTTCTTGAAAGTCTTTTTTGGAGACTTGTTTTTCTTTTTTCTTTAGATTATCTTCAAAAGGCGTATAAAAATCCGAGATTACCGGCACCCATTTTTTATCACCGGAAGCAATTTCATCTAAATCCCCTTCCATTTGAGCTGTGAATTTAATATCCACAATATCAGGAAAATGCTTTACCAAGAGGTCGTTTACCACAAAACCTATTTCTTCTGGTATAAAGTACCGTCCTTCTTTTTTCACATAACCGCGACTTTGAATAGTACTCATAATTGGAGCATAAGTTGAGGGTCTACCAATTCCTTCTTTCTCTAAAGTTTTAACCAAAGTTGCTTCAGTATAACGGGCGGAGGGTTTAGTAAAGTGTTGTAGAGGAGCAAGTTTAATAAGATCTAGTATTTCCTTTTCGGATAATTCTGGTAAAACGTTTTCAGAGATAGGGAGTTTCTCTCCCTCATAAATTTTTAAATAGCCCAAAAACTTGATTTGCGATCCAATACTTCTAAAAGTGTAATTTTTTGCTTTAATATCAACGATTACTTGATCTGCTACTGCCTCTTTCATTTGGCAAGCGAGTGCCTGTTGCCAGATTAATTTATAAAGTTTAAATTGGTCAGGTCCCAAATATTGTTTTAAATCTTCTGGTTTTCTTTCAAAAGAAGTGGGTCTGATTGCCTCATGTGCTTCTTGAGCAGATTTTGATTTTGTCTTATAGAATCTTGGAGTAGGAAGTGCATAATTTTCACCGAATTCTTTTGTGATTACTTTTTTAGCTTGGGCGGTAGCTTTTTTCGCGAGGTTAGTTGAGTCAGTTCTCATGTAGGTTATAAGGCCAACTGATCTTCCCTTACCTAAGCTGATTCCTTCATAAAGTTGCTGGGCAATCATCATAGTTTTTTTAGCAGAAAATCTGAGTCTATTTACTCCTGCCTGCTGCATTGTGCTGGTCGTGAACGGAGGATAAGAATATTTTTTTACTTCTTTTTTAGTAATTTTTGTGATTTGGAATTTTTGCTTTTCTAAATCTGATACTATTTTTTTTACTTGCTTTTTATTTTTTATTCCTAATTTTGGAATACGCTTATCATCTTTTGCATATAGTTTTGCTATAAAATGTTCTTTATCTCCAATTTCTTTAGCAAGTTCTGCTTCAATCTCCCAATAC
>PFNU01000110.1 GCA_002792135.1 bacterium (Candidatus Torokbacteria) CG_4_10_14_0_2_um_filter_35_8
CAAAAACTACTATTCTTGAATTTTCTGGATCAAGAATATAAAGATTTTGCACATAAACCCCCGTAAAAATTTCAGTGGGGTTTTTTAATTCTGGTTCTATTTTTTGCAGAGAGAAATTTACAGGAATGCCTTTTAAGAATTTAACAACATTACTGTCACTTTTAAGAACATAGATATAACCATCTATAGCAAAAGATATTGTATCTTTTAAGTCAACTTTTTTTCTTAGCCAGGGGATACCTTTGAAATAGCCCGATATCCCTTTGGAATGTTTAAATATTTCTTGCTCCAGGGCATCTAACAGATAAATTTTACTTCCGTAAGCTTGAATTCCGGTAATATTTTTTTCTCTTTCGTTAAAATTAATAGAAAGGGGAGTGATTTTACCAACCTCAGGGGTAAATTGAGCGGCACCAGGCTTGTCAGTATAAAAGAAAAGCTCCTTTGATTCTTTGTCATCATTTGCCTGAGTACCGAGTAGAATTTTTCCTATGTCTTGAGAAATAGATGCTTCTACTGAGTTCTTCTTGGTTTTTAAATCATACGAATACAAAGTATTTGATTTAGGATTAAATGAATAAACTTTATTTCCTATACTAAAAATGCCTTTTGTTTCTATATTGGATCCTAAATTTGAGAGGTCGGTAAGTACAGTTGGGTTTTTGATTCTTGTTATAAAATTTGTTTTATCTATTTTGTTTTCTATTTCCTCTTTAAGCTTTGATGCTTCTTCTCTAAAATAACTAGTACCAAGGACTTTACCGTTTAAATCACTTGCTTCCTGTAGTAAAGCCTTTGCTTTTCTGGTATCGTCATATATTAATACTGCTTCTGCTTCTTCTTTTTTCCTTTGGGCTTCTAAAAAGAAATTTTCTATTACTTTTTGTTCTTTTTTGGCTTTATTTTTTTGGACAGAAAGGCTAACACTAACTACTAGCACGATTAAAAATACAGAGGCTATAGAAAGGGAAACTTTAGATTTTAGAGGACTTGCCTTGAATCCTTGTACGGTTTTTCGGAAAGAGAATTTTAGAAATTCTAAATTTAGTTGTTTGGATTCTCTGCTTGGTCCGGTTTTAACTACTTTTTTTGCCTCTTGAGAGATTTCATCTTTAGAAATTTTATTAAAGTTTTGGATTTTCTGTAATGAGTTTTTTGTAAGTTTTGATGATTTTTCTCCAATCCAGTTCATTCCTTTTTTGATTTTTGGTATTCCTTGTTTTACGAAAGATTCTTGTGCCTTACCACAAGATGTAGTAATAAGCTGTTTGCTTTTTTTTGCTTTTCCTAAAAATGTGCTTTCTTCTCTCTGTCTTGCGATTCTTGTAAGTCTTGACTCCTGGTTTATTTTCTTATCTTTCTCTTTTTTGATATTTTGCCATGAGGGTTTTGCAATTACAGTCCGATCGGGTTGTTTTAGGAGAGGATTAAATCTGTTTATTTTTAGTTTTCCTTTCTTTTGAGTATATTTTTCTTCTCGAAAGTTGTCTTTTTCTATTTCTACTAAAAGTGCTCCTGCGTTACTTTTGAAGTTATTTGAGTCTAAAAGTTTATTGAGATTGCTTGTAATAGTTTCTTTCCTAGATTCTGATACCGTTCTCTCTATTTTTGTAATAGGAATATCTTGAAGAAGGCTTTTTGTAGCAAGAATAATCTTATCTTGGGTTTTTAGCTTGCCAGATACTATATCTTCAAATGTTTTAAGAGGATTTTTTACATTGGAGTTGAGATTTTTTGTGATATTTAATATTTTATTTTCTCTAACAAGAAGTAGATGAGCGTTTCCTGCTTTAGTAATGTGAATTTCTGAATCTTTGATAGCACAAATTACAGCATGTATTTTACCAATCCAGAAATTTTTGCCTTCTTTCGCTAAGTCAGCTAAAACTAGGTTTACTTTTTGGAGAGATCTTTCGAAAGAGGAAAGACAGGAAGTGCTATCTTTGGAATAGTATTTTTTTTTAAGAATATTAAAAAAGTCTTCTACAATATTAAGATTTTTATCTTTGGTAAAGCCCTCGATCTCTAGACAGATAAGTAAATTTCCGAGAGATTCTTGCTCTCTTGACTTTGGTGTAAAGACTTTTGTTTCTACAAAACTTTCCTGTCCTTTTTTTGGTGAAAGCTTTTCTGTTTTCTTTTTAAAAAAAGGGAATCTCATAGTGTTTTTAATGCTCCTTCGTATTTATAATCTAAAACATAAAATACTACGAAGCTTAAGTTGGAGTACTCGGGATTACTTTTAGAAATTTTTCATCCCTTGTTCGTTGTTGCTTTACTTCGGTGGACTACGGGGAATGGATCGGAGCACATATACTAGGAGCACATATACTATAAATGCGATATTATTTAAACAAAGGAGTATAAAAAGAATTGTGTTTTCTACTTATAATTATAATAATAAGAGAAAGAAAAGCAAGTAAGTCTCTGATACTTTTTTAAATGTTAATAACTTGAGATTTTATCCTCTTGACCCTTTTTACTTCTGAGGTATAATAGAAATGAACATCCTTGTTGTTCGTAAGTTAAATTTATTGTTCAATTTTTTAAACAAAATCTATGTCGTCTCTTCTCTCAAACCTTTTTGGTTCCAAAACAAGAGTAAAAATTCTTACCCTTCTTCTTGCTAATTCTAATAGATCTTATTATGTAAGAGAAGTAACTAGGATGATTGAGGAAAGAATTAATAGTGTTCGTCGAGAACTAGATATTTTGAGTAGGATGGGTCTTATAAAGGGGGAGCCTAAAGGGAACAGAATTTATTACCAAATAGTAAAGGAGTTTCCTTTATATCCAGAATTAAGAAGCCTTTTTTCAAAGTCACCTAATGTAAAACCTCAGGAGAAATTAATTTCAGTGATAAAAAATTTAGGGGACATTAAGTTTGCTTGTCTTACAGGCGTCTTTACCCATAGTGAGGGATCTCCTGTTGATATTCTCATAGTAGGAGACGTGGACAAAGAAAAATGCGCTGACTTTATAAGAGAACAAGAACGGGAAAGAAATCAACAGATTAATTATACAATTATGGCAGAGGAGGAATTTGAATATAGAAAGAGTGTTGGTGATAAGTTTCTAGCAAGTGTTTTAAGCCAGAAAAAGAAAATTTTGATAGACAAAATTAAGGAAGAGAGAAGTGAAGAAGGAAAGGAAAAAGAAAAAAAAGAAGAAGTTATTCTTTAAGGCTTGGAAATCTGATTGTTAAAAAACCTATGATTATTTCTGATTTCCATCTTCATTCTAAATATAGTAGAGCAACATCTAGGACTTCTGATCTTGAGGGTTTTTCTTATTGGGCAAAGAGAAAGGATGTTGATCTTTTAGGGACTGGTGATTTTACTCATCCCAAATGGTTTTCTGAGTTGCAAGAAAAACTCAAACCTATATCTTCTGGTGTTTTTGAGTTTAAGGGGATAAAGTACATTCTAACCACAGAGATAAGCTGTATTTATTCTAAGAATAATAAAACTAGGAAAATTCATATTCTAATCTTTGCTCCAAGCTTTGATGCAGCAAAAAAACTTAGTGTTCAATTGAGCTGGATTGGAAATATAAAGTCTGATGGAAGACCTATTTTAGGGCTTGATGTCAAAGAGCTAGTTAAAATTACTCTAGACACAGTAGGGGAGGAAAATTCTCTTATTGTTCCTGCCCATATTTGGACTCCTTGGTTTTCTTTGTTTGGTGCAAATTCTGGTTTTGATTCCTTGAGGGAATGTTTTGAGGAGTTTTCTCCAAACATTCATGCTATTGAGACAGGGCTTTCCTCTGATCCGGCGATGAATTTTAGAGTGTCTTCCCTTGATAGCGTCACTATTATTTCTAATTCTGATGCTCATTCACCCTCAAAAATTGGCAGAGAGGCAACTATTCTAGATTTAGACAATAAAGATGTTACTTATAAAGAAATAATTTCTGCGATTAAAAATGGTAGGATAAATTCCACAATAGAATTTTTTCCAGAAGAAGGAAAATATCACTTTGATGGACATCGAAAATGTAATATTTTATTTTCTCCTACTGAGACAAAAAAACATCATAATATTTGCCCAGTATGCAAAAGACCTCTTACGGTAGGAGTTATGAGTAGGGTAGAGGAACTTGCTGACAGAGAGGAAGGCTTTATTCCTGGGAATAGACCTAGTTTTAAGTATCTTATACCTCTTGAAGAAATTATTGCTTGTGCTTTAGGGATGGGAAAGAATACAAAGACAGTCCAGAAGGAATATGAGAAGTTGGTTGATACTTTTGGTAATGAGTTTGGTATCTTGCGAGAAGTTCCAAAGCAGGATTTGAAAAAAGTATCAGATGATTTGATTAGCGAAGGAATTATGAGAGTAAGGGAGGAAAAGGTAAATATTACTCCTGGTTATGATGGAGTTTATGGGAAGATTAAGGTCTTTGATGATAATGAAGTAATAAAGATAGGGCAGCAAGCTTTATTTTAAAAAAATAGTTTGGTTTAGATTTTTGGAGTAATATAAAGATATTAAGAATAAATTCTAAGCTCCATCCGCTTCGGGACGCGTAGTACGTTCCAAGGCGGAGAGTTCCAAGCACCAAGGGACGTACTACGTCCCAAGCACTAAATTATAGATAAGTAATGCTGTCATTCTGATCCGCCCGAGGCGGAAGCAGAGCGAAGAATCTCAACCTCCCGATATAACTCTAACGTTGAGATCCTTCTCCGCCTTCGTCTGCGGACTTCGGCGAATCAGGATGACGACATTCTAGATTTTGAGAATTGTAATTTAGATATTATTTGTAATTTGTAATTTGAGATTTGGTATTTAAGATTTTAGTAGTCTAACATTTTAATTTTTCTGGAAAATCAATTTTTCCCCTGGCATTCTTAGCTAACAGTAAATATTTTTATAGGTGTCTTGTGGATAATTGCTTTTTTTAAATTTTAGCTATTTTGTACTTGTTAATTTAAAAATCGCTTGAGCAGGCGGTTTTTTTTAATGATTTTAAAAAGATTATTTGTTTTTTTACTCACGGATTGACTAAACTATAGCGTGGGTTATAATGGAAACAAATAAGTAATAAGTGGAAAGAAGTGGGGAAAAGTGGTAGGAATTGTGGATAACCTATTCGTTCTTCCTCCTTCGCCTGCGGGCTACGGAGGACAAGCCCTTCCTTGTCCGCGGCTCTTAAAATGACAAATTCTTCTTTACTTGTAAGCTTCTCAAAAGTTAATGTTTATTGGAGAATACCAGCATAATCTTGATAATAAAGGTAGAATGCAGATTCCTGCAAAGTTTAGAGAAGACTTAAAAAAAGGAGCTGTTGTTACTCGCGGGCTTGATAATTGTCTATTTCTTTATCCTTTAGAAGAGTGGCAGAAACTTGCAGAAAAGCTTTCTCGTCTACCTCTCTCTCAAAAAAACACTAGAGCTTTTATAAGGTTAATGCTTGCTGGTGCAATGGATGTGAGACCTGATCGTCAAGGAAGAATTAACCTGCCAGATTATTTAAGAAAGTTCGCTGGCCTTAAGAAGAAAGCTGTCGTCGCAGGACTTTTTAATAGACTTGAGATTTGGGATAGCAAGAATTGGGAGAAATATAAGAAAGGAACTGAGAAGGAAAGTGAGAATATAGCAGAAAAGTTAGGAGAATTGGGAGTTTAAACAATTTAAATAATATTTCTTTAATATATTTTTATGAGAGCTTTTGCTACTTCCTCACAGACTAATTTCGATTTAAGAAGAGTAAAAGAACAAAGTTATCTTGACATGGGGCTTAGGTTTGGTCCAGTAAGTTTAAGTATTTTTACTATTTTTCTTCTTTGTGTTCTTTCTCTTTTTTATCTTACTAATACAAACAGTGTAGCTATAAAGGGTTATGAATTTAAAGAACTTGAACAAAAGATACAAAGTTTAAGGAAGGAAAATAAGAAACTTCAATTGGAATCAATCGAGCTTCAGTCAATTCAGAGAATTGAAAAAGAAGCAGAAAAGCTAAAAATGCAGGAAATAAATAAAGTTTCTTATACTTCTCCTAAAGATGGTGGGAGTAAGAGTAAAGTGGTGATTTCATCTAATTAGATTATATTTATCATTTATTAAAGTTTTCCTTTGAGAAAAACTTTAATAGAGATTGCACAGATAGAAAATTTTCATATGAGAAAAATAAAGCGAAAGAAAGATGTACGAACAAAAGTTTTAATGATTTTCCTAATTATCTTCTCGGCTTGCATTTTTTATAGACTTTTTAATCTGCAAGTTTTCCAGCATGAAGATTTTACCGCTTTAGCAGAAGGTCAGCATAGTTTTTATGAAAAACTTTTCCCTAAAAGAGGAGAAATTCTGGTGCGAGATTCAAAGACAGGTGATTTGTTCCCTCTTGCTACCAACAAAGAATTGTTCTTTATTTATGCAATACCAAGGCATATTGAGAGAGAAGAAAAGATAGTAGATGAGCTCTCTCCCTTGCTTTTTGAGTATAAAGAAGAACTAAGCGATAAAGAAAAAAAGAAATTAAATAGAAAACACAGAAATTGGGTGATGTCTGGAAAATATTGGGTGTCAGATGATGGTAAAAGGACTAGCTGTGTTTGGGAGAAAGATGTTGAAGGTTTCAACGAGAAGTTAGATAAAGACAGTGTTCTCTCGAGAGAAATAGGAAGAAGTTTTACTAATTTTAAAAAGAATCTTAAAAATAAAGTTTCTGATAAAGATGATCCTTATGTTGTTTTAGGAAGGAAGCTAAATGATAGACAAGTGGAGAAGATACTTTCCTTTGATTTTGAAGGAGTTTACCTAGAGTCTGAATCATGGAGGTATTATCCTGAAGGTACGCTTGCATCTCATATTTTAGGTTATTTTGGTTATTCAGATGATGTGCTAAAGGGTCATTATGGTATTGAAGGATATTTTAATGATAAGCTTTCAGGCAAGAAAGGCTATCTTGAAACAGAGAAAGATTTAAAGGGTGCTTGGATTTCAATAGGAAAAAGAAAATTAGAGCTAGCAAAAGATGGAAATAGTGTGGTTTTGACAATTGATAGGAAAGTTCAATATAAAACTGATCTTGCTATTCAAAAAGCAGTAGAGGAGTATCAAGCTGAGAAAGGAAGTATTATAGTGCAGGATCCGACTACAGGAAAAATAATTGCTATGAGTTCTTATCCCACGTTTGATCCTAATGAGTATAGTGAGGTACTAGATATTAGCTTTTATAAAAACCCTGCGATTTTTGATCAATATGAGCCAGGATCGGCATTTAAACCTATTGTTATGGCAGCAGCGCTAGATATAGGCATAATAAACCCTTCTTCCTCTTTTTATTGTAAAGGCTATGTAAATGTCGGTAAGTATAAGATAAAAACTTCTACAGGAGAAGCACATGGAAATGAAACTATGACGGAAATCTTAGAACACTCTTGCAATGTGGGGATGGTATGGGTTTCTCAGAAGGTAGGACTTTCAAAAGTTTATCACTATATTGAGAATTTTGGTTTTGGCAAAGATACAGGTATTACTTTAGATAAAGAAAGTTCACCTATAATTAAAGATATTAAAGACTGGAATAAAGTAGATCTTGCGACTTCAGGTTTTGGGCAAGGGGCTATAGTGATAACCCCCTTGCAACTTATCAGTGCCATTTCTGCGATTGCAAACAAAGGACGGTTATTTGCACCTTCAATAGTTAGTGAGATAGTTTACAGTGATGGTACAAATGAAAAAATTGATCCTAAATTTGTCCGTCAGGTTATTTCAGAGAAGACGGCATTAAATCTTTCAGCAATGTTGGTATCAGCTATTGAGAAGGGTTATGGAGATTTGGCTAAAGTGGAAGGATATAGGATTGCAGGGAAAACTGGTACAGCCCAAGTTGCAAATCCAGGCGGAGGTTATTCTGAATCTAAGAAAATTACTTCATTTGTAGGCTTTGGTCCTGTAGACGACCCCCGTTTTACAATCTTAGTTAAATTGGATAATCCTAAGAAAGCCAAGTGGGGTGCAACGTCCGCAGCACCGGTTTTCAAAGAGCTTGCAGAAGAACTTTTTCAATATTTTGAGATACCACCATCTATTAGGAATTAGGAAGTTAGGATGTTAGGAATTAGGGATATTTTACTTTACGCTTTGCACTTTTAGCTTTACGCTTTTTAGACAACTGAATATTTGAATATAAAAGCTGCAGTCTTCTATAGTCCTTTTCCGGGCTAAAAATAAATAAATACCAGAAAAAAATTGATTCTTGCTTTGTCATTTTAATTTGGTATAAAATACTAGTAAGAAAACCTATGGGCTGCAGCTTTTTGCTACCTCGCTTTTTTAGGTTTTAGAAGGCTATTCCGTAACGAATTGGTAGTTTCAATTGTAGGTGTTATACTATTAGTTAAAGAAGCTTTGTAGCATATGATCTAAAATAAACAATATGAGGTCTTTATTAAAAAGAATCTTACAGAGCATTTTAAGAGGCTACTCTAAAAGGATTTTGAGTCGAAAAAAACCTACCATTATAGCTATTACTGGAAGTATTGGAAAAACTTCTACGAAAGAGGCTATTTTTTGCGTTTTAAAAGGCAAGTTTAGTGTTAGAAAAAGTACTAAAAACTATAATAATGAGATTGGACTTCCCCTTACTATTTTAGGTGAAGAATCAGGAGGAGGTTCTTTTTTAGAGTGGTTTTCAATTTTGGGACGAGGGTTTAAGACTTCTTTTCTTAAATTAAAAAAATATCCAGATATTTTGATTCTAGAAATGGGAGCGGATCGACCAGGAGATTTAAGATATTTAACTAGTTTTATTCCTATTAAGGTTGCAGTTGTTACTTCAGTTGGTCCTACTCATCTTGAATTTTTTGATACTTTGGAGAATATTGCAGATGAAAAAGAAGTAATAGTGAGAAGAATACCAGAAGATGGTGCGGCTGTATTAAACTTTGATAATATCTGGGTGAGAAATATGATGGGGGTATCAAAAGGGCAAGTTTTTGGTTTTGGAATTCGTTCTGATAAGGCAGAAATTAAAGCAGAAAATATTAGTGTTGACTATCAAAATCCAGCATTAGAGTTTGATTTTTCTTATAAAAATAAAAAAGCCTATATAAGGCTTGATAAAATGATAAGTAAACATCAGGTTTATGCAGTTCTAGCAGCAGCTTCTTGCGGTATTTATTTTGGTATGAGTTTAGAAGAAGTTGTAAAAAGCTTAGAGAATTTCTCTGGGCCTGCTGGTCGTATGAAGATAATCGAGGGAATTAAGGATGCTTTAATCATCGATGATACTTATAATGCAGCACCAGAATCTGTCTTGAAAGCTTTAAATGCTTTAAAAGGATTTAAAGGAAGAAGAAAGGTAGCCGTCCTAGGTGATATGCTAGAACTTGGTCCTTATTCTAAAAAAGGGCATAAAGAAGTTGGAAGAAAAGTAGCAGAGGTTTGTGATCTATTAATTACTTCTGGAACATTAGCTAAATTAATTTCCAAAAGCGCGAAAAGTCACGGAATGGATTCTAATAAGATAATGGAATTTGAGAATTCAGATGAGGCAAGGATACCCACCCAGAATAAAATTAGAAAAGGTGATGTAATACTTGTAAAAGGCTCTCAGGGAGCAAGAATGGAAAAGATTGTTAAAGAAATAATGCGTTATCCAGAAAAAGCAAGAAGGCTTTTAGTGAGGCAGGGAAGTGAGTGGGAGTAGGCTACTGGGTTACTGGGCTACTAGGACTACTGGGGAATTGAATATCAGTTGTTTCTATTCTTAATTTTTTGCACTTTACGCTTTTAGCTTTAAGCTTTCTTGTAGCCTTATCGGGATTTGAACCCGAGTTTCTAGCTTGAGAAGCTAGCGTCCTAGACCAGGCTAGACGATAAGGCCGGATGTACTAGAGCATTGGATTATATAGAGTAAGCTTTAAGTCTATTATTAATTTATAAATTTATAGCTATAGCAGGGAGAAAATTATAATTAGAAATATGATTTCTTAAAAAGACGATCCCAGAAAGCAGGGGGTCGTCTTTAGTTTATCAAGTAAGAGATTTGAAAGTCAATTATCTATTAATCTGGTTTAGACTCTAACCATTTTGGAGGATTAGGGGTAGCATTACAGGTTTCATCGCAGTAATTTCCTCTGTCTGTCTTATCTCCTGGTTTTTTACCATGGCATTCGTTACTTGCGCCGCAAGGTTCCCAGCAGATACCTGAATCTCCACAAGAACCTGTTTTACATTCTTTTTTAGTATTATAGTAAGGAAGACCATCTGCTTCTACAGTGCAGCCACAGGGCGTATAATCTGGTTTGTTTCTAGTGTTGCAGGTAGTAGGGTTTTGGCAGGTGCTTTCGCCATCGACACAGATACCTTGTAATTGTATTTCTTTACAGACGCCATCAGGATACCATTCAGGGCCACACTCACCACAATCTTCTTCATCTATCCATACTTCTTCCTCATAACAAGCATTTCCTACTCCTTTTGCAAAGACATCTATTCTTCCGTCTGCCCAAGAGATAGCATCAGGATCTGAGGTTATTTGTCCACCCAAAG
>PFNU01000023.1 GCA_002792135.1 bacterium (Candidatus Torokbacteria) CG_4_10_14_0_2_um_filter_35_8
TTGCAAAATCCCTAATATCCTAATTTCCTAATAACCTAACTTTGAACTTTGCATTTTTAATTTTGAATTAATAAATCCTAATAGCCCTAATTTCCTAATAACCTAATATCCTATTTTTGAATTTTGCATTTTTAATTTTGAATTAATCTATGTATGATACTATAATCATCGGTGGAGGACCTGCCGGCATCTCCACGGCAATCTATGCTACCAGATATGAACTTAATACCCTTCTTATCACAAAAAATATCGGTGGGACAACACAAGAAGCATACACTATAGAAAATTACCCGGGATTCAAATCCATACAGGGACCAGAGCTTACTTTAAAAATGCAGGAGCATCTACATTATCTAAAGATAGAGACAAAGTTAGAGAATGTTACTAAGGTTGAGAAAAAAGAAGAAAATTTTGAAGTTAAAACTGAAAGTGCTACATACCAAGCAAAAAGCATAATTTTAGCTACAGGAACCCAAGTAAGAAAACTAGAGATTCCTGGTGAAGACCGTCTTGAAGGAAAAGGAGTAGTCTACTGCGCAACATGCGATGCTCCTTTTTATAAAGATAAGGTTATCGCAGTACTCGGGGGTGGAAATTCAGCACTTACTGCTGTAATCCAACTTAATGATATTGCTAGAAAAATCTATTTAATTTACAGAAGCACAATAAGAGGAAATGCTGCCTGGGTAAAAAAAATAAGAGAAAGCGATAAAATTATTGAAGTTCCGCAAACAAACGTAGTAGAAGTAAAAGGAAAAGAAAAATTGGAAAAAATAGTTTTAGATAAACTTTTCAAAGGTAAAAAAGAATTGGAAGTAGATGGTCTTTTTATAGAAATCGGCACAATCCCCGCTGTAACTCCTGCTAAAAACCTAGGAGTAGAACTAGACGAAGAAGAATATATAAAAGTAAACGAGGCACAAGAGACAAACATCCCTGGAGTTTATGCTGCAGGAGACCTAACAACAGGATCAAATAAGTTAAGACAAATAGTAACAGCTGTGGCAGAAGGAGCAATCGCAGCAAATTCCGCATACGAAAACCTCAAGCAAAAAAATGGAGAAAGCAAGATATTGGAAAAATAATTTAAATATAGTATTATAAAACTAAGAAACGAACAATATTTTTTTAAATCCAAAAATTTAACCCCCGAGTTCTATCAAAACAGCCCTCAACTTGCAAAAACCAGAGTACAAAAAAATTGTTCGAACTACAGAAAAATATGCCAAATTCATTTCTAGAAAATACAATTTATAATTTCCAGAAAGCAGCAAGAGCCTTACAACTCGATAAAGAAACTTATGAGATCTTAAAAATTCCAAGGCTTACTGCAGAAGCTGCCATACATATTAAGACAAAAAATGGGAAAATAAAAACTTTCTTAGGATATAGGGTACAACATAATGATTCCCGAGGTCCCTTCAAAGGTGGAATTCGCTTCTCGGAGCAGGCTTCCATGGATGAAGTTAAAGCTCTAGCAAGTCTCATGACCTGGAAATGCGCAGTAGCAGGGGTTCCTTTTGGAGGTGCCAAAGGAGGAATAAAAGTTAACCCTGAAAAACTTACTCAAGACGAACTTGAACAATTATCCAGAGATTATGTCAGAACCTTTTTTAAAATACTCGGACCTGCTACTGATATCCCTGCGCCTGATATGAATACTGATAGTAAGATTATGGCCTGGATGATGGATGAATACTCTCATCTTGCTCATAAAAATACACCAGCATCCTTTACAGGAAAACCAATGGAAATCGGAGGATCGCAAGGTAGAGAAGAGGCAACAGGTCAAGGAGGAGTGTATATTTTAAAAGAATTGGCCAAAGCTTATAATTTGAGACCAGAAAAAGTAACTATTGCTATTCAAGGCTTTGGAAATGTTGGATATCATTTCGCAGAACTGGCTTATAAAGAAGGTTTCAAAATTATCGCTGCAAGCGACTCCAAGGGCGCAATCGTCAATAAAGATGGGTTTGCCCCAGAAAAAGTAATCGAACACAAAGAAAAAACAGGATCAGTTCTTAAATTCCCTGGAGCAAAAAATATTACTAACGAAAAAATGCTCACAGAAAAGGTAGATATTCTCGTCCCTGCTGCAATTGAAAATGTGATTACCAAAGAAAATGCAGACAAAATAAAGGCCAAGGCAATCTTAGAGCTTGCTAATGGCCCAACTACTCCAGATGCTGATAAAATATTAGATAAAAAGAAGATCACAGTAATTCCTGATATTCTAGCTAATGCTGGAGGTGTAACTGTAAGTTATTTTGAATGGGTACAAAATCTTCAGAATTACTATTGGGATAAAAATATCGTAAATAAAAAGCTAGAAGAGATTATACAAAGATCCTTCGCAGAAGTTTTACAAACCGCAAAAGTAAAGAAAGTAAACTTAAGGACAGCTGCGTTTATATTGGCAATAAATAAGGTGGCAAAGGCAATTCATTTGAGAAATCACCATTAGAGTAAAATTTCTAATGAGGAATTTCTAATTTCTAATCAAATCCCAATTAATAAATGACCAATGTCCAAAAATGCCACGTCATCCTGATCCTCCGTAGCCCGCAGGCAGAGGAGGAGAAGGATCCTGTTAGGTCAAAAGCATCGCAAAATTCAAAGAAATCTTCCAACATTTTGTCATTGGGTATTAATTAGAAATTCTTAATTCTTAATTAGAAATTTGCAGCCTTAGATTCTAAATCTAACATCTAAATATATGTCTAGCCAAGAAGATATACTAGAAATAAGATGGCATGGAAGGGGTGGTCAGGGTGCTAAAACCGCAGCACTTCTTTTCGCAGAAGCACAAATGCACTCTGGAAAATATGTTCAAGCTTTCCCAGAATACGGTCCGGAACGAGGCGGAGCGCCTGTTACCGCTTTTAATAGAGTATCAGACAAACCCATAAGGACACATTCTCAAATAGAAAATCCTGATTTTGTCGTTGTGCTCGACCTCTCTTTGCTTTCTAGTATTGATATTACTGAAGGACTACATCATGAAGATAAAATCTTATTTAATGCTAGAAAAATTCCTCAAGCGTCTTGCTATTCTTTAAAAAATTATCAAATTTTTTTGGTCGATGCATCAGGAATTTCTCAAAAAGTCTTAGAAAAAAATCTGCCCAATACTCCTATGCTTGGTGCTTTGATAAAGGCTTTGGATCTAGATTTGGAGAAGAATTTGGAGGCGTTTAAAGAAAAGATGATAGCAAAATTTAAAGACAAAGGAATAGTAGAAAAGAATATCCAAGCGATAAGAGAAGCATATAATTCTGTTGTAGAGATCTAAATACTTAAAGAATAAATAATGAGTAATAACAAGATAATTATTTTATCTCTAGGAGGATCATTAATTGTTCCGGAAGAAATTGACTGGAGATTTTTAAGGAAATTTAAAGAACTCCTTGAAAAATATATTAAGAAGGGGTTTAAGTTTGTTATTATTACAGGCGGTGGAAGAATTTGTAGAAAATATCAAAAATCTTTAGCAAAAATTTCTCCAAAACTTACTAAAGAAGACTTTGACTGGATAGGGATTTATGTAACAAGATTAAATGCTCATCTAATAAGACTTATTTTTGGCGAAAAAGCGTATAAAGAAATTGCTACTAACCCTAACAAAGTAAGAAAACTTGCAAAGCCAGTTCTAGTTGCAGCTGGATGGGTTCCGGGCTCTTCCACTGACTATGATGCTGCTAATCTAGCAAAAAGATTAAAAATAAAAACGATTGTCAATCTTTCAAATATTGATTACGTATATGACAAAGACCCAAAAAAATACAAAAAGGTAAAAAAATTAACAGTTATTTCCTGGAGAAATTTCCGTAAAATAGTGGGTGATGAGTGGCACTCGGGGATGAGCTCTCCTTTTGATCCTGTAGCCTCGAAATTTGCTCAAAAAGAAAAAATTCAAGTAACAGTTATAAATGGAAGAGATTTAGAAAACCTGGAAAACTATTTGGAAGGAAAGAAATTCAAAGGAACAATTATAAAATAAACTTACTTATTATTTTCTGCCTTATATTTCTAATTCTAAATTACTTCTATGTCTAAAAATATTTTACATTCTTGGAAAAATACTCCTTTAGCCTCTCGAGTTGAAGAAGGATCAAGTAAAAATTTCAAAACCGGCAGCTGGCGAAGCAAAAAGCCAGTTCACAATAAAGAAATATGTACTAATTGCCTTCAATGCTGGATCAATTGTCCTGACAATGCTATTAAAGTAAAAGATGGAAATATTGATAAAATAGATTATGACTTCTGCAAAGGATGTGGAATCTGTGCAGAAGTTTGCCCTGTAAAAGCAATTGAGATGAAAAATGAAAAGGATGAATAGATTACACGTCAATATGTAAATAAAATTCATACATTTATACTCTAGTACTACTTTTAATTTATTCTATGATTAAAAAAGCACTAACCGGAAACGAAGTTATCGCAGAAGCTATGCGTCAGATTGAGCCTGACGTGATTGCAGCTTATCCTATTACTCCTGCAACAGAAATCGTGCAGATTTTCTCACAATTTGTCGCGGACGGCAAAGTAAAAACAGAATTTATCCCAGCAGAATCAGAGCATTCTGCGATTTCCTGCTGTGTAGGATCTAGCGCGGCAGGTGCTCGAACAATGACCGCAACATCATCTCAAGGCCTTGCTTTAATGCATGAAATATTACATATTGCGCCGGGGCTCCGTCTTCCTATTATCATGCCTGTAGTAAATAGAGCTTTATCATCACCAATTAATATTCACTGTGACCACTCTGATACTATGAATGCTCGCGATACGGGCTGGATTCAAATTTACTCTGAAAACGTCCAAGAAGCCTACGACAATCTTATTCAGATAGTTAGAATTTCTGAAAATAAAAATATTCTTATCCCAAGTATGGTAATGACAGATGGATTTGTAATTTCTCATGGAATGGAAAATGTAGAAATAGCAGAGGATAGAAAAGTAAAAGACTTTGTAGGGGAATATAAGCCAGTACAAACTATTTTAGATACTGATAATCCTTTTACCTTAGGATCTCTAGCTTTATTTGATTCTTACTTCGAAATAAAACGTGCCCAAGAAAAAGCTATCATAAATTCTAAGAAAATTATTTTGGAAATTGCTGAAGAATTTAAAAGAAAGTTTGGAAGAGAGTACGGTTATTTCGAAAAATATAAATTGGACGACGCCAAGATAGCACTCGTTGCCATCGGATCAATCTCTGGCACCATCAAAGATGCTGTGGACAGCTTAAGAGGGAAGGGAAAAAAAGTAGGGCTTTTAAAGCTAAGGGTATTCCGTCCCTTTCCGGCAGAAGAAATAAAAGAAGCTTTAAAAAATACCAAAGCTATAGGAATACTCGATAGATCACTATCTTTTTCAGGACAAGGAGGACCAATCTTTTCAGAAATCCGAAGCGCAGTTTTTGATCTAAAAGAAAAGCTTTTCGTCTTAGATTATATTTACGGCCTTGGTGGAAGAGATACGACTCAAAAAGAAATTGAAGAAATTTTCAATAATATCGAATTAGAAACTAGAGAGGATCGAACAATAGATTTGATCAAGTATGTTGGATTAAAGAATTAAGGGTCTAAAAAATAGAATTTAAAAAATTTCGACTCTTGCCTTTCCTAACTCCTAAAACTTTTTAATTTTGAATTTATCTTATGTCCAGCTTAAAAGAACTCTCTCAAAGAAAGGGAGGAATAACATCAGGCCACAGGCTTTGCTCTGGATGTGGCGCAGGAATTATGGCAAGACAAGTAATGCTTGCAGCGGGAAATTATAAAGTAGT
Organism: bacterium (Candidatus Torokbacteria) CG_4_10_14_0_2_um_filter_35_8; assembly: GCA_002792135.1. Taxonomy (GTDB): domain Bacteria; phylum Patescibacteriota. The sequence continues at coordinate 5,792 of PFNU01000023.1, forward strand.
TGTAGCTTGTGCTACAGGATGTCTTGAGGTTGCAACAACCATCTACCCTTATTCTGCCTGGAAAGTGCCCTGGATACATAATGCTTTTGAAAACGCTGCGGCAACAATCTCTGGAGTAGAAACTGCCTACAAATCGCTCAAAAAACAAGGGAAAATCAAAAAAGATTTAAAGTTTTTAGCATTTGGTGGAGACGGAGGAACATATGATATCGGCCTGCAATCACTATCTGGTGCTTTAGAACGAGGCCATGACTTTTTATACATCTGTTATGACAATGAAGCGTATATGAATACTGGTATTCAAAGATCATCTGCAACTCCGAAGTATGCTGCAACAACTACCTCGCCTTATGGAGAAGTGATTTCCGGAAAAAGAGAATTTAGAAAAAATATTACTGAAATTGTAGCAGCACATAATATTCCCTATGTTGCCCAAACGGCAGTAGGGTACTGGAATGATCTAGTGACAAAAGTGGAAAAAGCTTTAGAAGTAAAAGGACCTAAATTCATCAATATTTTCACACCCTGCCAACTTGGGTGGAAGTACGGACCAGAAAAAACGCTTGAGATAGGAAAACTTGCGGTCGAAACTGGATTTTGGCCTCTTTATGAAGTAGAAAATGGTAAGTATAAAATTAATTATAAACCTCAAGAAAAAAAGCCAGTTGAAGAATTTCTAAAAATTCAAAAAAGATTTAATCATTTATTTAAGCCTGAAAGAAAAGAAAAACTAATTCAAGAAATTCAAGATAATATTGAGAAAGGCTGGACAGAGCTAGAAAAGAAAGAAAAATGCCTAAACTGACTTAACAAAAAACGCCGGATAAAGACCGGCGTTTTAACTAAGATATTTTAACTAAAATAATTGAAAAGATTATCTTCCATAAATGAATCCCATTATCTGGGGAGCACTATAGCTAAGTACTCTTGTACTGGTTCTACCCCAACCACCATAATTCATTTCAGAAATTTTAAAAGTGCCATTGCTATATACTGCTTCTACATAACCTACATGACCCCACCAGCTTTCTCTAGTAACTACTATTGCTCCAACAACGGGTGTTCTACCTGTTTTGAATCCATATCTCTTACAGTTATGAATCCAAGTGCCAGCATTGCCACCCCAAGGAACATACCTTCTTGTAGCCACATACCATGTACACCACCCATAAGGAAAACTGTGTCGTGGCCAAGGACCACTTCCCCACATACTTCCTCCACCTGTATAACGACGCACTCCTGCGGAAGCTCTGTTATTACTTTCTGTAGATCTTGAGGCAATCTGTTGAGAAGGAGTAGGCTTGGGTGTAGGTTTCATCTTGGCACCAGGTAGTATAAGGATATCGCCTGGTTTCAGCTTACTACCATTATCTTCAAGTTTATTAAAGCTAATAACTTTCTGGATATTAACATTTTTATATTTTCCGGCTATTTTTGTTAAGGTATCACCTTCTTGAACTTTATAGATTAAACCATCTACTGGTGGAATATACAGCTTCTCTCCAGGTTTTATAAAGTCATCTATTCTTTTACCATTACACCAAAGTACAGTAGATATCTTCAGTTTAAACTTTGCTGCAATACTGCTTACAGTGTCGCCTGGTTGAACAATATAACTTACAATCCACTCACGCTTCCTTTCTGGAATTTCAGTCTCAGGGACAGAAAGATTTACTAACGCTGAACCATCACTGGTAGTAAGAAGTATATCTTTTTCCTCCTCTTCATTATAATACATAGCAAACTCCGCACCCGTCGCAGAAAGAGAAGACTCTATGCTTGCCTCGAAGTGAATAGATGCAACTTGGGCGTGGGGAGAATCAGTATCGACTGATTCTACAATAAGTTCAGTATCATCTTCATAGACTTCGTTTATTAAATCAAACAAGAGGCTAGTTTCTATATTTCCCATACTATCTTTTTTCTCTTGTCCCATCACATTGTCTACTACACTACTCATACTAACACCAAAAACCACCGCTGTAAGTAATAGGTGAATATAATACCTCTTTGGCTGCGATGATAGAAATTCCCTTATTTGAGAAAGTTTTTTCTTCCTTAGGAGGGCTTTTTTAGTCGAAAATCCTTTCCTAAAATCTAAAAAGAAGCTTTTATATTTCTTTGTCCGTGGTCCGCTGCCGGCGGATGGAGTATATACGCCACCATTAGAGTTATTTGAGCTTGGGCGTATAAAATGATACTTTTTCTTTCTAATTAGAGATACTTTTTTTATTCTTCCGATAACAGTTCTTATTTTCTGAGTAATATAGTCACAAATAAGTTTGACATTAGATAGCTTAAAAGGCTGAAAAAAGGGTATCTCGAGCCAAAAACAGCACTACAAAGCCTAAAAACTACTAAAATTGAAGGGATAAAAACAGTATCTTCGCCTATTGGCTTTTTTCGCGGCTCCACCCTAACATAACTCTAAAGATTAGTCAAGTTTGGAGGAGATCTCTAGAAAATGCCTTTGGTAGGTCAAAAAATGAGTCTTAGGTTTAGAAACAAGAATTAAGCCAGAATCAAGAATTTAGAATATAGAATTTAGAAACTAGACAGTAAAAATCAGACTTTCCCGCTTACTAGTAACTCTCCACTACAGCAGATCAGGGCTTAAGTACCTTTATAATTTTTCACTTTAAGCCTTGTTTATAAACAAACTATCCACATTTTTTACCTTTTCTTGCTATTTAAAACGAGCTCTTTTATACTTTAATTAGAAAAGCTTTACTATTTTCTAGCCCTTGAAGTCTCTAGAATATCTTATCTTTTGATTTTTGCTTTTTTTCGGCCCCAGGCTTCATCCGCCTCGGGCGGAGCAGAGAAGGCGGAAAACTTCTTTCGCGGACGTGGCGGAACTGGCAGACGCGTAAGGTTTAGGACCTTATTCTCTTTTTGAGATTGAGGGTTCGACTCCCTCCGTCCGCAATATAATATCAGGACATTAGGACTATTGGGAACTGGGAGTTGGGCACCAGAAATCATCCGCCTCGGGCAGAAGGCGGCAGTAAATAGAAATCCTAAGCACTAAATCCGAAATCCTAAAGCCCGTCCTACGGGGCACGTATTACGTGCCGGGCTAAACAAATTCTAATATCTAAATTCAAAATTCTAAAGCACGTATTACGTGCTAAATAAATTGTTTCAGGTTTTGGTCACTTGAATTTTGTGCTTGTTTGGGACTTAGAAATTCGGATTTAGAATTTCAAATCCTTGATTCGTGATTCATTGTTCTTGCTTAATTTCTATTTATTTTACACTTTCCTTAGTTTCTTATCTAACTTCTTGGCCTTTTCTCTAGAATACGTCTTAATAATATCCTTATACATCTTCATCCTCGCCTTGAAACCCTCTGCCACATTCTTGCTTTTTTTCTCCTTAACTACCTGAGATACACCTTTAAGCTCAATTCTTTTAACCCTTGCTCTTGTTTCCTTCATGTGCTCTGTAATAAGAATTTCTACTCCAAATCTCGCATCATCAAATTTATCTAAAGCATTGCATAAAAGCTTTCTTCTCAAAGCTCGCTGGCCAGAAAGATTCTTGGTAAAATTACTAGCTAGATTAGTTGCTTTTTTTATTTTCTTATCCAAAATCCCAACCACCATATCTGCCTTGTTTTCTAATACTGGACTAACCAGCTTTCTAATATTATTACTGTCTAAACCTATTAAATCTGCATCTAAAAAAACAAGGGTGTCATTTTTAGATGCTAAAATTCCTTGCTTTAGAGCATAGCCTTTACCCCTATTTTTTTCATAAGAAATTACCTTAATTTTATCTTTAAATTTTTTAAGAATATCTAAAGTATTATCAGAAGATCCATCATTGACAACTATTGTTTCATCAATAAAATCAGCTTTTAAAACTGCTTTTAAAACTTTTTCTACGTTTTTTTCTTCATTGTACGCTGGAATAATGACCGAAATAAACATAATTTTGAAATTCCGAAATTAGAAATTACTTACTCTGCAGTATCTTCGCCATTATTTACATCACCACCTCCATCTTTCTCTTTCGAATCACTCTTTTTAATCTCATTATATATTGCTCCTAGTACTCCATTTACAAACTTACTTGAAGATTTACCTGAAAATGTCTTTGCAAGCTCTATAGACTCATTAATAGCAACTTTTGGGGGAACATCAGAAGGATATTTAAGTTCAAAAATACCTAGTCTAAGGATATTTCTATCTACCACCATCACTTCTGAAATAGGATAGGAAGGTGCTGTCTTTTCAATAAGTACATCAATGTCCTCCAAATGCTCTATTGCTCCATTTACAAGCTTTTTAATAAAAGAAGGGTCTTCGAGATCAAAAGCAAAGTTTGTAATATTATGATCTATAATTTCTTTTATACTCTTTTTGTCTTTTTTTTGACCTTTAAAATCCCATTCATACAAACTTTGCAAAGCTACAGTACGGGCAAGATGACGGTTAGACATAGGTTAAAAGCTAAA
>PFNU01000009.1 GCA_002792135.1 bacterium (Candidatus Torokbacteria) CG_4_10_14_0_2_um_filter_35_8
ATTGAGAATGAAGTCATTGAAATTAGCTTTGGAGATTATAAAATCTCAGAATCAAAATATCTAGATCAATTCAATCAATTATTAAATAGTTTTACAGTTAAATAATAAGGGAGGTAATTCAATATTATTGTAAAACAGAGAATAGAATTTTGAGCTACTCTCTGTTTTTTGATATGTGAGACAGGTGGTTATTGGGATTGGAATTTTAAATATAGGATATAGAGGATAAGTAATTCTTAAATTCCATGTTCGAAGTTCTTTATTATTTTCTTGTTTTTAAAATTAAGTGGTGCTAGAATAATTGCAATAAACCTTAAAAAGACGCGATAAATCGCACCTCTACATTGTTCTATGGTACACAAAACAATATTCCTAATTCCTGATTCACAATTCCTTATTCCTATTTTTTAATTTTGCATTTTTTTAGCCCTAGGCTAATCCGTCCGCCTCAGGCGGAGCGGAAATTTTGAATTTAATCGATGTTTCCTAAAAAATATAAATTTCTCGAACGAGAAGACTTTTGGAAAAAATACTGGGAGAAAAATAAAATTTATAAATTTGACGAAAAATCTAAAAAACCTATTTACTCTGTTGATACTCCTCCTCCATATGTTTCTGCAACACACTTACATTCAGGACACATCATGAGCTACTCGCAAGCAGAGTTTGTTGTCCGCTACAAAAGAATGAAAGGGTTCAATGTTTATTATCCCATGGGTTTTGATGACAACGGTTTCCCTACAGAAAGATTTGTCGAGAAAAAATATAATATTAATAAAGCAAAAATTTCTCGAAGTGATTTTATCAATCTTTGTCTTAAGGAAACAAAAATAGGATCAAAAAATTACCGGGATTTATGGACTAATCTTGGAATCTCTGTTGACTGGTCGAAAAGTTACAGCACTATAGGTAAAATCTGTCAAAGGGTATCTCAATGGTCTTTTATTGATCTATATAAAAAGAAAAAGGTCTATAGAAAATCCGAGCCCATGCTTTGGTGTTCTTATTGTCAGACTGCTCTATCTCAAGCTGACATGGAAGATAAAGAAATTAGCACTTTCCTAAACTATATTAATTTTTCAATCGATGGAAAAGATTACCTTATAGCAACAACAAGACCAGAACTACTGCCAGCTTGTGTTTCTGTCTTTGCAAATCCTGATGATTCTCGCTATAAAAACCTAAAAGGAAAAAAAGCTACTATTCCTTTATTTAATTACAAAGTTCCCATTCATTTCAGTAAATCAGTTGATCCCAAGTTTGGTACAGGACTAATGATGGTCTGTACTTGGGGTGATGTTGAAGATATTAAAAAAATCAAAGATTTTAAAATAAAACCACGACAAGTAATTGATAAAAAAGGATGTATTACAAAGCTCGGTGAGAAATATAAAGGATTAAAAGCCGAGGATGCAAGAAAGAAAATTATTAAAGACTTAAGAGAAAAAGGATTGTTAATTAAACAAGAGCAGATCAAACACGTCTTAAATACCCATGAAAGATGTGATACACCTGTGGAATTTATCACGACAAAACAGTGGTTTATTGATGTTTTGAATATTAAAAAAGAGCTTATAGAAAAAGGGAAAAAACTCAATTGGTATCCGAGGTACATGAGGACAAGATATAATAATTGGGTAAAAGGATTAAAATGGGATTGGTGTATTTCTCGGCAAAGATACTATGGGGTACCGTTCCCTGTTTGGTACTGTAAAGCTTGCGGTGAAGTAATTTTACCAAAAGAAAAAGATCTGCCAGTTGATCCCTCAGAAGATAAAGTTCCTCTCAATACCTGTCCAAAATGTAATTCTAAAGATATTATACCCGAACTCGATGTTATGGATACTTGGGCAACTTCATCTTGCACGCCTTTTATGATTTGCGAACTTATAAAAGATAAAAAAACAAAAAAGAAAATCTTTCCTAATTCTCTAAGACCGCAAGCATTCGAAATAATCCGCACCTGGCTATTTTATTCGATAGTAAAAGCCCATTACCACTTTGACAAACTTCCTTTTGAAGATGCCATGATCTCAGGTCATGGTC
>PFNU01000140.1 GCA_002792135.1 bacterium (Candidatus Torokbacteria) CG_4_10_14_0_2_um_filter_35_8
AAAATCTCTCGTAAAAAACCAACTCTTGAAAATACCTACAAATACAGATATAATAGAATCGGCTAGAACTCCAAACTTAAAAGGCCCCATCATCTAGTGGACTAGGATACCAGGTTTTCATCCTGGAGACAGGGGTTCAATTCCCCTTGGGGCTACAGATAAATTCAAAATTCAAAAATAATAATTTAAAAATAATAATTTTGAATTTTGCACTTTGATTTTTAAATTTTTTAATCCCCTTGTCTTTTCTATCTCAAATATCATATAATTCAAATAGAAGTTTTTAAAATAATAAAAAAACCTTATGCCTAAACAAGTATTTCCCCCACAACAACCCAAATCCCAAAACTTAGTAGGACAAGACGAAGATATTCCCTGGATGGAGCAAGACTCACAAACAGAAGAAGGAGAACTTACCATTGATTGTTATCAACAAGATGACAACGTTGTTATTAAGTCAACTGTAGCAGGAGTAAAACCTGACGATATAGATATTAGCTTTGCTGATAACGTAATCACCATTAAAGGAGAAAGGACAAAAGATGAAGAAGTAAAAGAAGAAGGTTATCTCTATCAAGAGTGCTACTGGGGACGGTTCTCAAGGTCTATAAAACTTCCTTGTGATATTGATAATAGTAAAATAAAAGCATCATTAAGAGACGGAATTCTAACTGTTCAATTACCAAAGGCTGCCAAAGCAAAAGCAAAATCGATCAAGGTTGAGAGTGAGCAATAAAAAAGTGCAAAGTGTAAAACAATATAAATATAAAGGAAATTCCTAAGCACTAAACAAATCCAAAATCCAAATGATCAAAATCTAAAATGATCTGTTTAGAATTTTGAATTTAAATATTAGAATTTGTTTAGGGTTTAGAAATTAGGATTTAGGATTTTAATAGCCTAACCTCCTAACTCCTAACTTCCTAATTCCTAACCAATGTTATGCGAAATATGTCATAAACGTCCTGCTGAAGTCACCGTGACCCAAGAAGTAAACGGTAAAAAAGTAACCTTGAGTCTCTGCAATATTTGTGCAGAAGAGAGGGCATCTTTTGGTATGGAGGACGATCTACTTGACGATTTCTTTTCAGGGTCTCCTTTTTTTGGCACAGGAATTGGCCCTGATACAAGTTATAGAGGAGAGCCAAGACAAACTCAGATCAATATCATGGATTTTCTCTCTTCTAAAGCAAAAGAGGTTCTTACTAAAGCTGCCGAATTTGCGGCAGAACACAAAAATAAACACATGGATACAGAGCACCTTTTATGGGCAGTTGCATCAGAAGAGGAAGTAGGCGCAGAAATTTTAAAAGAACTAGGCGCTGATCCAGAAAAAATAAAAGCTTATGTAGAAGAAAACTTAGGCGAAGGCGAAGGGAAAATTTCTGAAGTAGACCTTTCTCCTCGTGCTAAAAATGTTTTGGAAGCGGCCTTTAAAGAAACCCAGGATTTTGGCCAAGGGTATATTGGTCCAGAAAACATCCTTTCGGGGATTCTTAAAGAAGGGGAAGGACTTGGTGCACAGATTTTACAAAAATTTAAAATTAATGAAATAAAAATTAAAAAAACTATCTCTGATATCAAGCCAAAAGCAAAATCCAATGAGAAATTGAAAGAACCATCTTCTACTCCCACCCTAGATAAACATTCAACTGATCTTACCAAAAAAGCTCTAAAAGGAGAAGTTGATCCAGTAATTGGCAGATCTAAAGAAATCTCTAGAGTAATCCAGATTCTTTCTAGAAGAACAAAAAATAATCCAGTTCTTATAGGAGAACCCGGTGTAGGAAAAACAGCTATTGCTGAAGGGCTAGCTACTAAAATTATTAAAAGAGAAGTGCCAGAGACTCTACTTGGAAAACGCCTTGTTGCTTTAGATATTGCATCAATGCTTGGTGGCACAAAATTTAGAGGACAATTTGAAGAAAGGCTTAAAAAGACAATGGAAGAAATCACAAAATCTAACCGCAAAATTATCATCTTTGTCGATGAACTACACATAATAGTTGGCGCAGGTGGTGCAGAGGGCGCAATTGATGCATCAAACATCATGAAACCAGCACTCGCCCAAGGAGAAATGCAGATGATCGGCGCAACTACCATTAATGAATACCGGAAACATATTGAAAAAGATCCAGCACTTGAAAGAAGAATGCAACCCATTTTAGTAGAAGAGCCTGGGGTACAAACAACTATTCAAATTTTAAGAGGCTTAAGGGACAAATATGAAGCTCACCACAAAGTGGCGATTTCTGATGAAGCCATTATCGCCGCAGCAACTCTATCAGATCGCTATATAAAAGATAGGTACTTGCCTGATAAGGCAATTGATCTAATTGACGAAGCAGCTGCAAAAGTAAGATTAGAAATCTTACAAGCACCGGAAGAATTGAAAGAAATTGAAGAAAAAATAGAAAGCCTAAAAATAGAATGGGAGCAACAGACAAAGCTTAAACATAAAAACAAAGTAAAAGAAATCGAAGAAAAGATTAAAAAATTAAATCAGAAAAAAAGACAAAAGAATGCCTCTTGGAGAAAGGATAAGGCAACAGGAACCCCTCAAGTACTTGCACAAGACATAGAAGAACTAGTTTCTTCCTGGACAGGCATTCCAGTTAGCAAACTTTCTGAAAAAGAAGTGGAAAAACTTCTTAAACTTGAGGATTCAATTCATAAATACATTATAAATCAAGACGAAGCTGTGAAGAAAATTTCTGAGGCAATAAGAAGAGGAAGGGCAGGTCTTTCTGATCCTAATAGACCGACAGGATCTTTTATATTCTTAGGTCCAACCGGAGTTGGTAAAACCGAACTTGCAAAAACTCTTGCCAAGGTTTTGTTTAGTTCAGAAGACGCCATGATTAGAGTAGATATGAGCGAATACCAAGAAAAATACACTGCTTCCCGCCTTATTGGAGCACCTCCAGGATATTTAGGACACGAAGAAGGAGGACAACTTACCGAGCAAGTAAGGAGGAAACCTTATAGTATAATCCTCCTTGACGAAATAGAAAAAGCACATCCTGATATTTTTAATACCTTACTTCAGGTTTTGGAAGATGGAATACTCACTGATTCCAAGGGAAAAACAGTAGACTTTAAAAATACAATCATTATTGCAACAAGTAATATTGGATCGGATATAATCCAGCAAAGCTCAAGCCTGGGATTTACTGATAACAAGGCAAAAGAAGAAGCTCAACACGAAGAAGTTAAAGAAAAACTCAATGAAGAACTAAAAAAAGTATTTAGGCCTGAATTTTTAAACCGTATTGATGATATAATTGTCTTTCGCTCTTTAAATAAAGAACAGATTATTAAGATTGTAGAAGTCTTAGTAAAGAAACTGAAAAAGCTTCTTTCTGCACAAAATATATCTTTGGAAATATCTAGTGCTGCTAAGAAGCAGCTTGCTGAAAAAGGATATGATCCACAAATGGGTGCACGTCCTCTACGTAGAGTTATTCAAGATGAGATAGAGACTCCTCTTTCTTCAGATATTTTATCTGGCAAGTTTAAGCCTGGCGATAAGATAGTGATTAATGTGAATGAGAAGGGTGAATTTATGTTTAAGAAGAAATAAGTGGAATCAAGAATTAAGAATCACGAATCAAAAAACGTTGCAGTGCAACGTTTTTTTCACAAGTAGGAACATTGCATCGCAACGTTCCTACTCCGATAATCAAAAATTTTTAGCCTTTTTTAATATATTTTATTTCAAAACAATAGTAAACTGACAAAAATTGTCTCCCCTTCCCTGACATTTTGTCTCTTTAACCTCGACTTTGACGACTTTTCTAAAGTGGGATAGAAACGAACCTCTAACAACAATCACTCCCTCCAGATAGCCTTCAATAAATCCTTCTTTAAAAAAACAAAGACTCTGAGAAACATTCGGTACAGAACTTACTAGAGAAGATTCATAAATTCTCAGTTGAGCTATGTTTTTCTTCGCTGAAATTTCAAGCTCCACTTCTCCTTCTTTTAATTCCTCTATTATCTTTTTAATTTCTTCTAAAATCAAAGAAAGCTCGCTGCTTGAAGATATTTCTCCTAATCTCCTGCCAAATTTCATTCCGGCAAATCTCAGGGCAGATTGGTAACCTACTGAAGCCCATTGTAGAGAAAAATCAATCATTCTTAGAATTCGGATATCAACCATATCTCCGCTTTTTTTTCTCAAAATTTTAGCCTTTTTTCCTTCTATAATATTCCTTAAATCTTCTTGTAAATCTTGAATTAATTTTTCCATTTTGACTTATTTTAAACCATACTTCTTTGCTAAAAGGTAAGCTCCCCAGACTAAATAAATTCCGGCTATTAACTGAACAAAGAAGAACACAATTAACAAAACTTGACCAACAACCCATTGATAAAGCATAGGGACTTCAATAAATTCGTGAATAGTCGTCCAGATTAACGCCAACCAAAACATTCTCCATTCTTGGGGGACAGGACGTTCTCCATAAAACTTTTTCAGGTATTTTATGATATAAAAAGCCGCAAAACCAAACCCACCAACTATAGGAATATGTATCAATATCACAAAAAGGCTAAGCCCTAAGGTAGGAGCAAAATTTAGAGGGTTTAAGATATGAAATTCTAAAATTGGCATATTGTTTTTTTTCTTATGTTATTTCTTTATATAAAAAGTACGCTCCGAAGCCGATCAAAGCGCCCCCTAAAGCATGAGGGATAACCAAAAGAAGATTTTGCTCAATTAATCCAGGCATTGGCCATTCATAAAAACAAAAAAGTTCTCCCATCTCAGCTATAACAGTAATAAACAAACCGTAGACGATAAAACGCCAAGATTTTGAAATTTTCCTTTTCTCAAAATATCCCCAGGTGTATCGAATAATATAAAAAGTGGCAACAATAAAGACAACGGCAGAAAACAAAAGACCAAATAAAGTTGGCCACTTCAGCCAACCCAGGGTTTGACCCATAAAAGTATCTAAATTGAAATATTTAATTCCAATCAAAGGAGGATTAGGATCAGCTGGAACTACGACTAGATATGGTAAGATTCTAGAAATTTTTTTAAACATATTTTAGTTATTTAATTATTTCACGATCCTTATTTTATTTTACTACTTAAACTTAAAAAAGCAATAGTTGTCCACTGAACAAACTCTACAATCACTACTACTAAAAAACCCGCCATTCCCCCTTTTAAAACAAGCAAGATTAAAACCGGGAACTCTATTGCCTCAATCAGTCCTATTATGATTCCTCCTTTAACTAAAAGCTTATAGGTTAAAATTAACCAGGTTTGGACTATGTTAATTGTAATAAAAACTAAAACTAAAAGGAATACGAAACCCATCTTAATTCTTCTTAGATAAAAGGGTTTGAATATTAAATTTCACCCACTTTCCTCTCGTCACCGGAGAATCATTGGAGCATTGATTTTATTTTATATTTCTCTTAAAAATCTCTCAAGTTTCTTTTTTAAAAATGGGGAGAGAAAAGTAAAAAGTAGTTCCTTTGTTCTCTTGGGACTTAAACCAGATTTTACCACCATGGGCTTCAATTATATTTTTAGCAATAAAAAGTCCCAAACCCGTTCCCTCTGTTTCTAACTTTATAGCATTAGACCCTCTGAAAAATTTCGAAAAGACTCTAGCTCGTTGGTTCTTGGAGATGCCAATCCCAGAATCCTTTACAAAAAAGAGTATCTTTTTTTCTGCTGGAGAATATTCGATATTAACGTAAACTTTGCCTCCAGGAGACGTATAATGAATTGCGTTTTCAATCATATTTTGAAAAACTAAAGAAATCTTTTCAATATCAACTTCTGCATCTGGGATTCTCTTTTCTGGTTTGAAAAATTTAAAGTCTAATTTCTTTCTCAAAGCAACCTCTTTGAGAGAGGCAATTGTTCTCTCCAATAATTTAACTATATCGTATTTTTGAATCTTATAAAGAAACCTTCCTTCTTCTATTCTTGAAATATTAAGAAGATCATTAATAAGATTGATCATTCTTTCATTACTAAGATATGTCTTTTCAAGAAATGTTCTTTGCTCTTTCGAAATTTTACCTAAATCTCCTTCAAGAATCATTTTTAATGTCCATTTTACTGCCGAAAGGGGTGTTCTTAGTTGGTGAGCAGAAATAGAGACAAATTCAGTTTTCATTCTCTCAATCATTCTTTCTCGAGTTATATCGTGTAAAATAATTAAAGTCCCCAATTTTTCTTCTTTTCTCATCATCGGAATTGTGCTTACTTCCAAAACTAAATTTTCTCTTGTTTGAACTTCTTTTCTAAAAACTCCTTTTATTTCTTTTCCCACCAAGGCTACAATAGGTTTAATGGTGGAAAAGGTTCCCAATTCGATAATTGACTTGTCAATTACATCTTTACCCCTCACCTGAAAAAAATCTTCGGCTTGGGGATTTATTAATGAAAGTTTTCTGCTTTCACCAAAAAATAATAATCCATCAGTAAAGTTGGTAATTAACGCTTCCGTTTTATTCTTCTCTTGCTCAGCGTTTTTCCTCGCCTCCTCAATATCCTCCAAAATATTCACTAAAGCTTTCCGAGAATCTTCTAGCTCTTTAGTTCTTTTTGTTAATTCCTGGACTTCTCTTATCCTTTCTTCTTGGACTTCTGTTAGTCTAAAATCTCTTCTGACTAACATTTTAGCAATCCGATCCATCTCTTTAAGTTCTCTGGCCTGCGCTTTTTTTAACTCAGCTAATTCCATCTCTTTTTTAGCCAATATTTCTGCAATGCGGTCTGACTCCCCGACAGTTTTTTTATCAGAATATTTTTCCATAGGCTTAATTTAAGCTTTTTATTTTTTTGATACTAATCAAGAATATCTTTTCTAGTTTCTTTATTTCTTCTGTAGCTTTTTTTCTAGCTCTCTGATTCTTTTTTCTAAAATCTGGATAGTCTCTTTCATTTCTACCATCTTCAACTCTCTCCCAGTAGTAAGCCTGTGGAATATCTCAAGCTCGGTAATCCTCTCCTGAAGTTCTTTCGTCCTTTCTTCAACTTTTTGCTCTAATTCTTCTTGGAGTTTTTTAACCTCAGTTATATCTATTATGCCAATAAAACATCCTACATAATTTTCTTCTCTATCTTCTCTCGAGGAGATAAATATACTAACTGGAATCTCTTTTTTACCTTTAGAAATTAAGGTTAGCTCTCTACCTCTAACAATCTTTTGTTCTACAATTTTCCCAATTATTTTTTCTATTTTTGTCCTTTCTAAAAAAATAGTAGCAACCGCCTCTCCATTTATCTCAATCTCTCTGTAGCCAGTCAATTCCTGGAAAGATTTATTAATATCAATAATTACCCCAATAGCCGACAAGCTGCAAACTGCAATTGGTAAAAAAGAAGTAAATTCTCCAATATACCATTCTAAATCTTCCACATCTTCTTTGGCTTTTCGGAGTTCCTCTTTATAATATAATTTCCCTTTATTTATCTCGTTTGTTTTATTTCTTTTTTTCATATTAAACCCACCTTATCGTATACTCATGATAAGAAGCATCTCCCCGGAAGGAGCATCGTGTCTCTTTAATGGTTATTTTTTTACTCTTTAATACATATTGGCCAATTCTCAGAAAGTACCCGGCATAAAGAGGACATAAAATAGGATGAATCTTGAAATTCCTTAAGCGCAAAATTATACACTTTTGTTTCTGGTCAATTTTATAATTTTCTAATACACCTTTTGTATAATGTTTCTCCCAATATTTTGGACTCTCATCAAAAACCCTTTGAATGGACAAAAATGTTTTCATCAACATTTTTACAATGAAAGAAAATTTCGGTATAGCGTTTCCTAAATCAAAAATTTCTTTGTTCCCCCAACCAAAAGCTTCTTTAATTGCCAACAAAGAGACCGCCCTTAACCCAACCGGATACCAGATAGTCGCATGTACTTTATCGTAACTCACAGGGTTACCCCACTCTTGCATTTTTCTTTTCAAAAGCCTAACTCCTTTAGGGCCTTTCTTTTCTTTTATATATTTAAAATCACTTAAAAATACCTCTCCTCTCACTTTTCCAGGAATCTCTACTAACCTTTTAATCTCTTCTGGTGCAATTTGGCTATTTTCCATATGATTAAATTTAACTTTTAAGTTCTTTTAATTTTTTTCTCTAATTCTTGAATCTTCTTTTTCATTTCTATCATCTTTAACTCTCTTCCAACAGTAAATTTGTGAAGTTTTTCAAGCTCGTTAATCCTTCCTTGAAGCTCTTCTGTTCTCTTTTCTACTTTTACTTCTAAACTTATCTTTTCCTTTTCTAAGGCTTCAGTTTTGTCTTTTAGTTTCTCGGCCATTTCGTTCAGGCCAGAAGCTAAGTCTCCAATTTCATCACTTCTTTTAATCCTTATCCTATAGTCTAGTTTACCTGATCCAATCATCTTTATGCCTTTTTGAAGATTCTTCACTGGATTTATTACTGTTATTCTCATTAAAAGAAAAAGGGCACTAATAATCACTAGAATAGCTACTATTGCACCTAGTAAAAATTGTCTTTGAGTTTCAGAAATAACTTTTTCTAAGGAATCCAAAGATAACCTTATATCATAAATTCCGACCCGCTGACCTCCAACATGAACTGGAGTAATCACTCTTAGTACTTCAGTTCCATCGGGCTCAATTAAAGTCCTAGTTAGAATCACTCCTTTCCGATAAGAAGAAATACTTTCTGGGACAGCAAGGCTTCCTACTAAAAAAGTATCGTTTGATACCACGACTTTTAAACCATTCTTGGTAGGCAAGCTAATACTTATCTTGGTAATATCAGAGTTCAACCATATCATTTTATAAATATTGGCCTGAAGTTTACTTGTATCACTCAACTCAGCTTCGCTACTAATGCCAGCATCTAATGCTTGAGCTAAGGTAATAGCTAGGTCTTGAAAAGACTCATAAAAAAGCTTTTTTTGACTGTTAATACTTAAGTAGGCTAAACTCAAAAGGGCCAAAATAATTACTAAAGCTACAGCGATAAGTAATTTAAATTGAAGGCTGAGTTTAATTGCCATTTATATTATGTTGTTTTAATAATTACAATTATAATATATCTTTATTTTATTTATTGAGCTAACCACTTTTCTTCTAACTCTTTAAGTTTTCCTTCTTGCTTAAGGCGTCTTATAGTTTTATTGATTCGAGAAAGTAATATTTCTTGACCTTTTTGAGTTGCAACTCCATAAAACTCTTGAGTAAAAGGACCTCCCACTATTTGTAAATTCGTTTCTTCAGATACCATTCCAACTGCTGCTGGATAATCAATAATAACCACATCAATTTTTCCTTTTAATAAATCCTCTTTGGCTAAATCATAACTCTCATAACTTTTTACTAAAGATGGGCTAGATGCAAGTTTTTTAGCTTCTTCTTCACTAGTAGTTTCTGTCTGCACTCCCAAACTATACCCTTTTAGGTCTTCTTTCCCTTTAATAATTTCTTTCTTATCTTCCCTAATTACAATTACCTGGCCAGCATTAAAATAAGGATCAGAAAAACTCATAATCTCAGTTCTCTCTTTAGTTATAGTGATAGAGGATATTATCATGTCCACTGTCCCATTTCTCACAGCATCAAAGAGTTCTTCCCAAGCAACATTTCTAAACTTCGGTTCAACTCCAAGGTCTGATGCAATTTCTTTTGCTATATCTATGTCCATTCCAAAAAAATCTCCTTGCTTATTAACACTTTCCATAGGAGGATAGGTAGCATCAGCTCCAATAATAATCTCTTCCCTCTTTTTAATTTTCTTTAGTAGAGGATCTTTAATTTCTTCTTGAAATAGGCTTCTGTAAATAAGAAAACCAACACTAATACCAGCAAGAATCAGTATTGCTATTGCTGTTAAGATTAGGTTTCTTTTGTTCATGGTTTTTATATAAATTAGGGGTTAGGAATTAGGAGGTTAGAAAATAACCACGGTAGAGACGCAAAATCTTGCGTCTCTACTCACGTCGGACTGTTGTCTACTGCCATGGTAGAGACAAGGCATTGCCTTCATCTACGTTATGTTTAAAAAAACATCTGTGGTA
>PFNU01000015.1:0-318 GCA_002792135.1 bacterium (Candidatus Torokbacteria) CG_4_10_14_0_2_um_filter_35_8
CCTACGCCATAGATTTCAAGGGAAATCTTACGAGTTATCTCTCCTCTACTCCGATTGGGATAGAGTCTGGTTTTACTAGAACTGGCTATCAGGGAAAGAAGATTCCATTTACTCTTTCTGAAGCTGGAGTCTATGTCTTTCGTTTAGAGTCAGGAGTCTCTGATCGACTTCAAACTCAGATTACCTCCCTAACAAATCAAATGGATGTTCTTATTCTTGATACCTCAGGAGTTTCTCCGGGTTCAGAAGTTTCTATCCCTATTTCTATTGGAGATGGTCAATTAGTTTCCTATGATGCCTACAATCGCCTCTGGATTA
>PFNU01000015.1:339-965 GCA_002792135.1 bacterium (Candidatus Torokbacteria) CG_4_10_14_0_2_um_filter_35_8
ATAGAGTGAATAGAAATTACGATCATTATTTTGTAGATTTCGTTGGAAGATATCTCTATCTTAGAGAACCATTCGATCAAATAGAGGTTGTAGCTTAAATGGCTATTCTAAAGATTCACTTCGGAATAATTATTACAACGGGTTCTTATTTCTATGGAACCCCTATCTTCTATCATCCTAGAAATCTTCTCGATGGTCATGGGGAAATGTTTGATCTTGATCGTCTTCCGGGAGAGGAAGGAGTCTTCTACAAAAGAAGATTGGAGGAAGCTGCTACTCTTAGAGCCAATTCTACTGTTCGAGGTTTGACTTATGGAATTACTCGTGAACTGGGGTTGGAAATAAAGATTGGTCTTATTATTTCTCCAACTTCTACAAGTTCTGAATATGTTGCTTCGTCTCCCTTTAGTCAAGTTAGTTCTACTAAACTTTCTCTTTGGGAAAACTATGCAGCAGATCTTATTGACTCTGAGATTGGAATCTTTGACCATAATGGATCATATCTTCTCTCAGATTTAGTAACTGAAATAAATAGATCTAAATTCTTTGTCGCAAAATTAGGTCCCTATGTTACAGGCAACGAGAGATCTTCAGGACTTATTCCTTCTATGAGTAGAGGATCTAAG
>PFNU01000015.1:1090-2022 GCA_002792135.1 bacterium (Candidatus Torokbacteria) CG_4_10_14_0_2_um_filter_35_8
AGAACCTCCCTCTCTTATAACTTTCACTGTTTTTATAAATGGAGGTCTTGCAGAAGAAGGTGATTTTAGAATCAATTATAGAAAGGGAGAAGTTAATGTTTATCAGAAACCTTCTGGGATAGGAATTTGTAGATATAATTTTCTATCCTTTCCTTGGTATATTCTTTGGTCTCCAATTGAGATATATTCATTAAGAGACACTGAATATCAGGAAAAGGTTTTTGAGTCAGAGAATATGCCGGATCTAACAACTCAGAATGGAACTTTAACACTTGAAGGAACTCAAGTTTTTAGGGAAATCTTTCGAAAATCTCCCTGTATGTGGGGAGCATAATGAGTGAGGTTCTAAAAAGATCTTATATTGATATTGAAACTCTTCGGGTGGTTATCTCTCATGAAGTAAATAGATCTCTTGGTCGATTTGATAAAGAACCACCTAGAGGATTCTCTTTTGACGAGAGACATATTTTTAATCAGGAAGTTTGTGAAACTCTTCCTAATCCTGGTTTAAAGAAAAATTCTCTAAGAAACTTACCTCTAACTGTTTGGTCTAATGGACCTACTGCTCTTGCTAATTCTCTCCAGGTAAAAGATATTTCTAGAGTAATGGAGGGAAGAAAAGTTCATTGGACTCCTACTATTCTGCCCGGAGAAGTCTCCATCCATCGAAATATCTTTAATCTTTTCTCCAATAACTCTTCAGTTGAATATGTTAATCCAGATAATGTAGATTCTGGAGGAAGGAATTTTCATATTATCACCCAAGACGTTTCTCCTGATTCTTCAATTTTGGCATCTATCTATATGAGATCCATATCTGGAGAATATCTTCCTTGGAGAGAATATCTTCAAAGACATAATTTTTCCGGTCTTTTAAATTCAGACGGAGAAAGATTAGAAACAGATATTTTAGGAGAAATTGTTTGGAATAA
>PFNU01000062.1:0-220 GCA_002792135.1 bacterium (Candidatus Torokbacteria) CG_4_10_14_0_2_um_filter_35_8
TCTTTTGTGTGAATCGCCTCTTATACTCATAGGCAGTGCTAATGATTTAGATAATGAACATAAAAAAGCTATAGTAGCTATAGCAAAGAAATACGATAGAATGATGATAGCAGACGAAGTAAACGATGACTATTCAGAAATTATAGTAGTAGGTTATGATAAAACAAATGATTAAATAAATAAAAAGTTATGGAAAATAAAATTTTATCAGCTACACCAA
>PFNU01000062.1:333-531 GCA_002792135.1 bacterium (Candidatus Torokbacteria) CG_4_10_14_0_2_um_filter_35_8
CCAAGATATGTTATAGGTGAAAGATATACGTATGAGAAAAAAGAAAATAATGGATATATAACTTTTAGTGCAATAAAGAGAGTAGAAAATAAAATTATTCCACTACCTCAACAAGGGCAACAGAATACTGGATATATATCCTATTGGGACCAACCAAAGACAGTACACTATAAAATGAAACCATTATGTTATAAATAT
>PFNU01000062.1:910-1355 GCA_002792135.1 bacterium (Candidatus Torokbacteria) CG_4_10_14_0_2_um_filter_35_8
GTATATCGATGGAACTATACAATGGTGTAGTGACAGCATGTTGAAAGGCAAATATTTTGAGACTCTCTTTCTCGGCTCCGGCCGAGATGGAGAGATGACGTTAGACCTACCTAGGAAGAAGCTCACAAAGAGACAAGAACAGGAAAATATTATAGCAGAATTTGAAGGTAAGCCTATTCTTAATAAAGGTGGTGAGACGATAGATCAAGAGAGAATAAGAGAACAGGTGTTAAGAGGTGAACAGAGAGCAAGAGAGCTGAAGATAGACATAATAAAAAATGGTAACACACAAGTAAAAATACTAAAAAAGTTTAGTAATAATATAATGTTATCATGTAACATAGATATCTTCCCTACAAGTGTTACTATAGGTAATAGTAAACCTTCACTTGCTATTATAGATATTAAACTTACGTCAGATCTAAATGCAAAAGCAGGATATACA
>PFNU01000078.1 GCA_002792135.1 bacterium (Candidatus Torokbacteria) CG_4_10_14_0_2_um_filter_35_8
AGGAATACCCATGTAACTCGAATCCTCAAAATAAAAGAGATAATTAAGTTTATCAATAAATTGGGAATTGAGGTAGGGCTTATTAAAGAAGAAAAGAAATAACTAAGCGAACTACTATTAAAACGAGTATCAACTTTACCTTACTTAAACTTTATCTTTTCTAATTTAAATATAGGAATAAAATATGAAAAAAATATTACAAACTATTTCTGGTTTTTTTCAAAAGCTTTTATGGAGATTTTCTCAAGGAAAAGTAGTAATATTTCGGGTAAAGCTGCCTCTAAGTAAATCGATTAGAGCCGGAAAATATGGGATTGTCGATTCAGCTTTTGAGGCAAACCCATTATGGCTCTCAATGCCGGAAGGAATGTGGGGTATTGATGACGCAGGAAATGACAAAGAACCGGAAATAAGGGTAATCTATGATGATTAGGTTCTAGAAGTAGAAGGTGTAATTAAGTTTATCAATAAACTAGGAATAGAAGTAGAACTTAAAGAAGAGAAATAATACTCTAAGAGAACTTTTATTAAAACAAGTATCAATAAAAGTTTATTGGTGCTTTTCTATTCTTCAAAATATTTTAAAACTTCTTAATTATATTTTTTGTGAGATTGGCTATATAATGTTATTAGTAAAGGAGAAGAGTATTTAAAGATCTTGCAGTTAAATTTAAGTTTGCTATAATAAATTTGCTATAATAAAAAAGTACTGGCGAAACTAAATCTTTAACAATATCAAAAAGTCGAAAAGAATATAATAAATAAAACCTATTAAAATAAAACCCATGATAAAATTCAATGTTAAAATTTTAAAATTAGCTGTTTTTTTGATTGTATTTTTATTTAGCGCTGTAATTGTGAGTGAAATTGCCAGTGCTAAAGATGTACTACCAAAAGGCGGGAGTAGTTTTGATACCGCGGTTGAAATAGGACAAGGAGCATATCAGGGAGGCGCTTTGAAAGATAAAGAGGTAGAATATTTTTATGTAAATGCCAAGCCGGGACAAGAAGTTAAAATTGCAGGTGCATTTACTTCTGGCTCTACTTATGGAGCAAATTGTATCCTGTATTTATATAATGAGAATAGAGAAGAAATAGGTGGTTCGATGGAAAGTTCTTATGAATCTCCTGCACTAATTACAGTATCTTGGTTACCTAATTCCGATAAAGATTTGTATAAGTATTATATTAGAGCAGGATCTTACTCTAGCGAACTCGCATCATATTCTTTAGATGTGTCATTACAAAATTGTTATGATGCTCAAAGTGAAGTAGATGCTGGAGATACATTTGATAAGGCGATGACTCTCTCTTCCGGAGAATATAAGGCTTATCTTTCTGGAAGTAAAGGTACAGACACCAAAGATTTCTATAAAGTTTCCGTTGAAAAAGGGAAAACTTTAACTGCCAAAGTAACTCCACAAGGTGAAGCAGCGATATCGCTAACTCTATATGATGGTAATAGACAAGAATTAAAAGCAGAATATGCCTCAAATCCAGGTGCAATTATTACGAATTCTGCATCTATTGCAGAAAGCGGCGATGCCTTTATTTCTGTTACTTGCGATGAGCTTTGTAGTAGTAATCTTGCTCTTTATACTTTAGATATTGCAACAGAAGGTGAACCAGTAGAAGAGGTAGGAGATTCTGAAGAAGAAACTTACAATAAGACAGAGGCAGAAGAGTTAGCTAAAGATCTAGTTAAAAAAGGACGGAGCTGGTTACTGATTTTGGGTATAGTTGCTGCTTTCGTTATTATTTTAATAATCGGAGTAGTTGCCTATTTTCTTCTAAAAAAGAAAAAGAAGGCCAAAGATTCTAATATTCTTAGCACCCCAGGCACTCCTGGTAGTCCTC
>PFNU01000007.1:0-1318 GCA_002792135.1 bacterium (Candidatus Torokbacteria) CG_4_10_14_0_2_um_filter_35_8
CATTTATTGCAGCAGCGAGAATATTATCTAATCGCTCCCCACGATGATGAAGAGTTGTCTTCCTCAAGAAGACAGAATCTGAAGTATTTGAAACCATTCGAAGTCTTGCTGGAAGAGTAGATTCAGGATACATAGTTGGGTGCCGATAGAGAATAGTATTAACTTGTTCTCCGGCAAGAAGTTTCTCCATCTGCTTCTTCATAAAAGCAGTTTGTTCTGGAGTAGCTGCTTTCTCTATAGCTTCTTTATATGCCTTTTGAATATTTTTCTTAGAGAGACCAATAGTAAAAGCATCTTTCTCGTCAGCTAGAAATTCTCCAATATTCTTATAGGTTCTAGAAGCAGCGGCTTCTCCAGGTTTTGACATCCAAGAGGCAGCCATAGGAGCAACCCCACCAACTAATTCTCCACCAGTTGACACAGAGTGCATCCATTCGTTAAAAACTTCCTCCTTAAGGGTTCTGACAGCAAGAGCCAGAGGTTCTGCTTCTTTCTCTCCACTACTGACCTTCCTAACTTTCTGAAAGAATTTCTCATAGGAAGTTTTAAGTTTTTGACTATGAACATCTCCAATATCGGAGACAAAATCTCCCATCTGTTTAGCTTGTGGACCAGGAACATAGATTTGTTCCTCTCCATACTTGAAGATAAAAGCTTTTTTTCCGACTCTCTGTTTAGCTTCCCATGGAGAATCAAGAACATCAAGATTATCAGGTATATCCGGAGCTTCTCCTATAAGAGATTTCAGAGCAGTAGATAATTCTCCAAAATCTTGCATAGGTTTTTGAGCTAGAAGAAGTTCTCTAGCCATATACTCTCCAGCCTCTCCAAAGATTGGGTTAGCCATAAGACGAGAGATAGCTCTAGCATCAAGGGAAACTCCTTGCCATTTTTGATAGGAGGCCCAATCTCCAAGATGGAAGGTATTCATCCCCAAAACTGCCTTTGCTTCTTGAAGACCTTTAATATCTCTAGCTTCAAGACCAATTTCTCCAAGAATTCTAGCTGCTTCGTTTGTGTCTCCTTGCACTCCCTTCAGTAACTCTTGATAGTAGGCTCCTCCCATAAGACCAAGATTCTCCCCTCTTATTCCCATATCTTTGGCTGCTTGAAGAGATCTTAATCCGAAACCATAATTTTCATCTATGTGGGAAGCAACATTTTTAGCAAGAGCTTTTCCTTCATTCTTCCATTTTATAATCATTTCCTGACGAGAATCTTCTCTGAAAGTGTAATCAGAGAGAGACCCATACAATTTTCCAAAGGTTTTCCCCTTAGTTGTTTTTCCCGCTCTCTTATTTCTTGGAAGAGAGTTTAG
>PFNU01000007.1:1446-1698 GCA_002792135.1 bacterium (Candidatus Torokbacteria) CG_4_10_14_0_2_um_filter_35_8
AGAGATCAATTCCTGTTTCACTTATAAGATTTTTACGAAAACTGCCTCTAGCTCTATGCCATTGGGTTTTTAACCAACCATATTGCTTAGAGGCACTTTGAGGAGCTATAATAGTTTCAACTAGAGCTGAAACTAAATCAGAATCTTCATTTCCGGTCAGTTTTAAAATCTTTTGTGTAACTTTTCCTTCTTGAGCACTACTATAGATAGCTTCTCCACTCTTATAGTCTTGGCCAAACATTTCTCTGTGAG
>PFNU01000099.1:0-258 GCA_002792135.1 bacterium (Candidatus Torokbacteria) CG_4_10_14_0_2_um_filter_35_8
ACTATTGCTGAAGAATTCCGTTCCCTAACCCTGGTTTCAGCAGAATATAGGAAAGGAGATAGAACTAGACCGGGAACAGATGAAGACCTTGCAGAGCATAGAGCTATGTCCTATGAGCCTCATCTAACCATCCATCTCTTTTCTGATATCAACGAGGAAGCTCGTGCTGCTAATACCGAACCAACTCTAGTCCATTCTTATAAAAACAAATTACTTCCTAAAGTAATTGGATTTATTGGAAAGAATAAGATTACCGAA
>PFNU01000099.1:290-1058 GCA_002792135.1 bacterium (Candidatus Torokbacteria) CG_4_10_14_0_2_um_filter_35_8
AGCAGCAGGAATTTTTAGAAAGATAGATTCATCTGAGCTTCAATGGACTCCTCCCGGAAGAAAATATAGTCGAAATACTTGAGAGAAAGAGCTAGAATTGGGATGAAAGGATTAAAAAAACTTGACCCCATTTCTAGCATCAGTTCTATGTGATACCGGTCTCGAACTTATAGAACTTGGGATTAAAACCCTCTATCCAGAACTTAGAAAAGTAGTACCTCTTCCAGAGGAGGAAGTACTACAAGAAGGATTAGAAAGAGGAAAAAAAATCCTAGAAAGAACTATAAGAAAGAATCCTAAAAGGTAATGATAACTATCCCAATTCTAACTCTTCCTCTCAAGATAGGTGTTTTGTGAATAAAAAGACTTTTATTGTAATCATGGTTCTCTCTGTTCTTTTATTATTCCTTCTTCTTGGAATAACGGGACTTATAGTTCAATATTCCAGATTAAAGGGACAACTTACTGATTTTCAGGAAGATCAACATATTAGTTACTCTAAACTAACTGATTCAATTCAAAGAGGAGATACAGAAAGAGTCCGAACAGAAGAAGATCTAACAAAATTCTTAGAGAAATCCGGAACAGACTCGAAGAAGATTCTTCAAGATATTCAGGGACTCGATGCTCGACTCCTTGGAATCTCATCATCAAAATCTTCAACTAAGACTATTGTTATCGGGAAAAAGGCTTCCGACGAAACGAAGAATATTTCAGGAGAAATTTCTCTTTGTCCTGAGAATAATATTCCTCTAGATACTTATGAAT
>PFNU01000099.1:1173-1815 GCA_002792135.1 bacterium (Candidatus Torokbacteria) CG_4_10_14_0_2_um_filter_35_8
TTATACTGTTAATAATGTAGTCTCTAAAACCAAGACGGGTCAGTTGGTTATTCATTCAGAACTTCTAGCCAGAAACTCTGAAATATCGGGAGATAAGATTTTCTATATCAGTGGGGTTTCGGCACGAACTTTACAACTTCCAGACGAGGTTGAGGCTTCTCACTTTGATTGGTGGAGTCCTCATCTGTTATTAGGAGGAACCATAGGAGTTGGAGTCTATCCCAGAATAGATTTAACCGTCTCTCTAAGTCTCTCGATAACCATCTGGAGCTATGGATACCAATGGAGATTCCTAGGAATTTCAGCAGCATTCGATCCATATCAAAAGTCATTCAGAGCTGCCCTAATTCCCCTAATGTATAATCTCGGGAGAAGAGATTCCTTCATCTCTGACTTCTGGATCTTTCCAGATGTTGGAATTGATAATAACGGTTTAGTCTCAGTCTCAATAGGAATCGCAACATCACTATAATAAAAAAAAGAAAGTTATCATAAAAATGATTAAACTATTTCTAATAATGTTAGTTATTTCAGCTATTCCTCTTTTCTTCCTCTGGGTTTTTGTTTATGAGGGAAGTCATGCTTTAGCAGGAAAATTTCTAGGATTCGAGATTAAATCTTTTAAGCCTTATCCACATAAAG
>PFNU01000014.1 GCA_002792135.1 bacterium (Candidatus Torokbacteria) CG_4_10_14_0_2_um_filter_35_8
TCCGAGAAGTATTAAACTTCTAATTGCTAAAGAAATTTTCCGATGTACTGGAAGAGAGGATTTAGTAGCTGCTCTAAAACTTTCCTTCTTAGAAGCTTATACAAGCTGGAGAGAAGATTTAGGAACAGATCTTCCAAATTGGCTTTCTTGGAGGATTCCATACATTATGAAAAGATGGGTTTTTGTAAGAGATGTAAAGCTACTTGATTCTTCCTTGGTGTATGATATAGACTACACTAAGTTGTAATAAGGAGTATATATGAATAAAGCATTTTCTACTCAGAGAACTAATGGAAGAATTGATCCTAATTCTAAGAATAGACATGAGGAATTAGATGATCATCCCATGAGTTCATGGGGGTTTTCAAAACCTTCTGATAATCAGTTCATTAGATTAACTCCAGAGATTATGAGTCAAGCAATTCTTACTCTTCTTCGTTTTCGTATTGGTCTTTATTGTTTAGATATTAAACCCCAAGAGAAATTCACAGAAGAAAAAATATATTCTAAGGATAAAAGATTCTGGGATGAATCTATCTTTGATAAAGCCAAGGAGATTTCAGATCTTTTTCTTCGCGATTCTTCTGTAGCTGGTTTTAAATTGGAGTACCATAATTTTGAGACCGTTCTTACGACTCATGATCGACCTCAAGCAATTACAGCATCTTTAACCCTCTATCGGGTAGAACATAATGATCTTCCGGTTCCGGTAAGTATTACTCTCGATTGGAATAAACCTTAAATGAGTAGAATTCGAAACTTCTTTTACAAT
This sequence comes from bacterium (Candidatus Torokbacteria) CG_4_10_14_0_2_um_filter_35_8, assembly GCA_002792135.1. Taxonomy (GTDB): domain Bacteria; phylum Patescibacteriota. The sequence goes on from PFNU01000014.1 coordinate 773, forward strand.
GTCTGGAGAATTTTCGCCTTTAAGAACGGAAAGATTTCAAAGACGGCGATTATTCTCTCCATCACAACTTTCCTTATCCTTTCCCTTTGGGTCTTTCAGAGTCTTTTTGCTGGTGTAACCTTTTTTGGATGGTGGTTAATCCCAAAGTTTAATACCATGGCAGCTTCTGGAATCGAAGCTATTGTAAGTAGTCTATATGTTCTTAATCATTCTAATAGAATAAAGAAGGAAGTTGTATCGAAAGAAGAGGAGAATAACTAATGGCAATTGATCCTACTTTTATTCCTAGTACTGAGACAAGAATTCTAGGAATTGAAGAGGCTCTTGGAGATCTTTGGATTCTTATTAACTCTCTTATGTCGCAAGAACAGTATACTCGACTCTATATTCTTATTCAGGGACAGAAAACTAGAATTGAGACTATCATTACAGAGTTAGGAGAGAGAGTTGATCAAATTGATGCTCGTCTCAATGGTCAATCCTGATCTAAAATCTTCTTCCTAACATATAAAGTTCCACCATCTTTCTTTCTGTAAAACTCTTTAAATCTTATTTCTATATAGGTCCAATTATTTTCTACTGCTTTTCTTTTCTTCTTACTATCTCTAACTCTCTGTCTTAGAAATTCAACTCCAGCTTCTGCTAGAGGTCCTCCGAAAAAGGTAGAGATTTGATAGTGCTGTTCTCCATGACATTCTATAATTATTCGGAGAGAAGGTATAACTAGATCATATCTTTCTCTTCGAGAAATCCAGTCGGGGATAAGTTTCTTTACTTGAACTTCTTCAAGAAGCCTTATATCTCCTAGGATTTCTCTAATGGATTCTTTTACTTCATCTTGAAACTTAGAAGTACTATTAACATCCATTGCAACCCTTACATCTCACTCCTGCTATTGGAATCTTTGGTTCTTGTTGCAGTAATCTTATTGAGGAAATGACTGTCCGAAGCCCTTCTAATTCTTCTGGTGGTTCTACAATCCTTCTAGTAATAGTAACTGATTGTGGATTGAGATTATAGAGAATTACTTGAAGCTTCTTTTGGAATGGAGCTCTTAACATTTTTCTAGCTAGAAAGGCTTCTGCAACGGGTAGTATAGATTTTCCATCGAGAATTGGTTGAAAACTTTGAACCCAGATTGAAGTAAGTT
>PFNU01000043.1 GCA_002792135.1 bacterium (Candidatus Torokbacteria) CG_4_10_14_0_2_um_filter_35_8
AGAAACAGGATGAGTATCATTTATTCCCTCTCTAACACTTCTGCGAAGATCTTCTCTTATTATGCTATCAGTCATTTAAATACTTCTTCCTTGAGTTGGAGGAGCTATCCGTCTAGTATTACAAGACCAGTAAATTCTTCTTCCATATTCTCCTCGAAGATCTCGAACAAGATAAGTCTCATAAAAGCCAATCCTCTTATAGGGAGTAATGGGACTTCCATCATCCTTTAGATTAATTTCAACTATAATATCATTTCTTTCAGGATTAAGATCATATGGAAAGAAGAAAACAATTGCAGGAAGATAAATATCTCCAATAGGCTTCTTTTGTAGATTGCTATCAGCTCCACCAGCATTAGTTGCTACTGCAACGGTTTTATATCCAGTAACTAATTCTTCGTTCCAAAGATACCCAACTCCCTGACAAAAATTACATGGGTAATCTTGAACTGCTTCACTAGCAAAACTACCTATTCTACAAGGACACTTTTCTAACTCTCCATTAACCCTTCTCATCCTTCTAAGAATAAGAGATTGGCCTATAGGTTCTTCATTTCCTCCACCAAAAAGGAGAGTATTAAATTCTTCTCTAAGATCTAAATCTAACGAAGAACGAGAAAAATTAGAAGTTCCTGTTTTAGAAGACCAACGAGATGGAAATAAATCACTTGTGGTCATTATCTATTCCTTGGACTATAGGAGGTATACCATCTTCTAGATGGGTAAGAATTAATTTTAGCGTTATTTATGGGAATAGTTCGATCTCCCCTCAACCATAATCTTCCTCTTATTGGTTCATCAATAGCTGTATCTCCCTTCACAACAATAAGTGGTTCAGCAGACCGAGCTCCTCCAAATTCTAGTACAACCTGCCATTTAGAAATACAATCTTCTAGATCCTTTGGGGAGATTCCTCCGGGTCCATGACTCTTCGAAACATCAAAATCACTCAATCTTTTTCGAGAAGAGGTTCCACTTGATACTCCGGAAATCAAAATCCAAGTTGCCATGCAGGTAGTAAACTCTCTTCTAGCTCTAGCAAAACTATCAGCATCTCTTATAATAAAAGGAGATAAAGATATAGCTTCCGTTGAAGCATCCCAAATAGCAAGAGCTATGGTTTCATCAGGAATAGATCTTCCTAGTCTTCCTAATCTTAGTCGAACCATTCTAATTGTAGAGAAATAAGGAGTATAAATAGTTCCGAAGAAGAACTCATAATCAGCTCCAAGAGTATTACTATCTTTATCAGAAATACTAGAGTTCAGAACAACCGAAACAATATTGTTATACAATAGTTGTTCGGCATCTAAAGTAATCGTAAGAGTAGAACCAGAAATTGATAAAGTTTTTATCAATATTCCACGATAAGGAATCGAACCATCTTCGCTTCCGTCAACAGAAGAAGTTGTAATCACTACTCTAGAATCAGTAATAGAAGTCGAGTCAAGATCTGCCGAAAAGATAACGGTAATAGCAACTGTTGAAAGTGAGATTAAGGCAGATCTATTTGCTGGATGAGTAGAGAGAACAGAAAATCCAGTAAGGGAAGAGGAGGTGAAAGAAGATCCTCCAAGCATAGTTGAAGGAGAGGGAAAAGTTTCTGCCTCATAAGAAGATGTAGTAAAGGATGATCTATAAGATCCATCCATAAATTCAGGAACATCACACCAAACAGAAAAAACATCTCCATCAACATAAGATTTTCCTGTATAGAAA
>PFNU01000069.1 GCA_002792135.1 bacterium (Candidatus Torokbacteria) CG_4_10_14_0_2_um_filter_35_8
TCCCGTCTAAAGAGAGAAAAAGATAATAATCAAGAATCTGATAAAAGTAAAATAAGAATTAGAATCAGGGCTTATGATCATAAGGTTATTGATGAGTCAACAGCTAAGATTTATGAGACAGTGACAAGAAGTGGCGCACAAGTTGTAGGCCCCGTTCCTTTGCCTACAGAAATATCGCGGTTTACTGTTATGAAATCGCCTTTTGTTCACAAAGATTCTAGAGAGCAGTATGAGATGAGAGTTCATAAAAGATTAGTAGATATTGTAAATCCTACTTCTAAAACTATTGATTCGTTGATGAATCTAGATCTTCCTGCAGGCGTTGATATTGAAATTAAGATGTAGGATTGGTATTATTCTTTTGAAAGAAAATACAATGTTTGTTTTTCCTATTTTTATCAAAAAATACTCTTTGCTTTACCCAAGCATTAATTTAAAAATTATTAATGGCTATTTTTTTCTTTATAATTGACTTTATTTTTCTAGATAAAGAATGTAATTCTTATGAAGTGTTTTATTACGCGAAAGAAAGGTATGACTCAATTTTTTTCCAAAGAAGGGAAGGTAATTCCTGCTACTTTGGTATGGGCCGATTTTAATGAAATTTGTGCCATCACTCCTTTTCTCGACTATACCCGCGTAGAACTTGGCTTTCTCCCAATAAAAAATAAAATTAGAAATAATGAAAATCACTCCAAAGATAAAAAGAGTGATTTTCGTTTTAAGAGAAGTTTTAAAGTTGCTTCAAATAATAAAGTAAGCAAAAAAGAGGATAGGGCAGTAGAAGAAGTTGAAATTAATGGGAAGAAGGTAAAAGTTAAAGATAAGATTACTGTGGATTTATTCCGAAAATGGGACAAGGTAAAAGTAGTAGGCATATCAAAAGGAAAGGGATTTCAAGGAGTAATGAAAAGGCATGGTTTCCAGGGAGGTCCTGCATCACATGGTGCTAGTGGGCACAGAAAACCAGGATCTATTGGGTCTGGCTATCCGCAACGTGTTGTAAAAGGAAGGCAACTTCCTGGAAGAATGGGGCACAATAGAATTACTGTAAAAGGCTTAAAAGTTCTAAAAATTGATAAAGAGAAAGGATTAATGTTGGTACAAGGAGCAATACCAGGAACTAGAGATTCTATTGTTAAGATTATTAGCGAGTAGTTTAGGCTACTCCGCCTGAGGCGGACTAGGAACTAGGTGTTTAGGTACCAAGCACTAATCTACTGCGTTAGGAAATTCCAAGTGGCTAGATATTAACCTCCAAACAAATTTAAATATTAAAATAAGTTATTTTGGATTTTGGAAATTGGAATTTTGGATTTGTTTGATATTTATAATTTGTAATTTGGAATTTAAAGCCCCTATTCCTAATTCCTGATTCTAAAATTCCTAATTTTTATTTATGAATCCAAAGATTGCTATCTACAATAAAAGCGGTAGAACAACAGAAAAAGATGTTACCCTTAATCCTGATATTTTTGGTGTAGAAATTAAAGATCAATTGATAGGGGAAGCTATCCAATATTATCAGATGAATAAAAAAAAGCCCCATGCTCATACTAAGATAAGGTCAGAAGTGCGAGGCGGTGGAGTAAAGCCCTGGCGTCAGAAAGGTACAGGAAAAGCAAGAGCAGGGTCTATTCGTTCTCCGATTTGGAGAGGAGGAGGAGTGACTTTCGGTCCGCGACCTAATAGGAATTTTTCTTTGAAGATAAACAAAAAGGTAAAAAAGAAAGCTTTTTTGATGGCTTTATCGAGTAAAGCAAAAGACAAGGAAATAGTAGTTGTGGATAATTTGAAAGTAGATAAGCCTAAGACGAAAGAAATGGTAAAGATATTAAATAAGCTGCCTTTGAAGAAAAAATCTGTATTGCTAGTTGTCTCAAGGCCAAGTAAAAAAATCTCTCGTATTGCTCGTAATATACCAAATCTTTTAGTTTCTAATGTTAAAAGTCTCAATACTTTAGAGCTTTTATCATATAAATATTTATTAATTACGAAGGCGGCTATTGATGAGTTGAATGGTATTAAGAAAGAAAAGCAGATAGAAAAAGCTAAGGATTAGACTACTAGGAGACATGAGGCTAGATGCTAGTAAGTTTTTGATTCCAAATTCCATGTTCTACATTCTTCAGCCATAGGCTGATCCGCCGTGGCGGAAAATTCTTATTTTTTAAATTTTGCATTTTAAATTTTGAATTTACTCTATGTCTTTATTAGATAAAATTTTTAAAAAGAAAAAAGAGAAACCGAAGAATTTAGGCAAGAGATTAAAAAAAGGCAAGAAAGAAGATTTAAAGCGAAAAGAAGAGGGAAAGTCCAAGAAAGTCAAAGTTAAAAAGAAGAAACGAAAAATAAGTCTTACTCCTGGTATTGCTTGTACAGTACGTACCCCTCTTATTACTGAGAAAGCGACCTTTCTTTCAGAAAAAGGGCAGTATGTCTTTGAGGTAGAGAGAAAAAGTAGTAAAAGAAGAATAAAGGAAGTTATTGAGAAAATCTTTAGTGTTAATGTAGAGAAAGTAAGGGTCATAAATATTAAAGGAAAAGTGAAAAAATATAGATCAAGAGCAGAAGGAAAGAGAAGAGATAGAAAAAAAGCCATAGTCACTCTTTCTGAAGGTGAGAAAATAGAACTATTTGAGGGAATTTAAGAATTATTTTGAGTTATACAAAATGTCTAATACTAAAGCTAAAAAATCAAAGCCAATAACTCCTGGGATGCGACATCTCGTAACTTCCGATTATTCATTGTTATCTAAGAAACGTCCTGAAAGGGCACTAAGTATTGGTACCAAGAGAAAAGCAGGAAGAAACGCTCAAGGAAAAATTACTGTTCGTAGAAGAGGCGGTGGAGCAAAAAGAAAATACCGCGAGATTGATTTTAAACAAGATAAGTGGGATATACCTGGTAAGATTGTCTCTATTGAATATGATCCTTTTAGAAGCGCTTTTATCGCCCTTATCTCCTATAAAGATGGTGAAAAAAGATATATTATTGCTTTTGAGGGAGCAAAGGTGAATGGTCAAGTTCTGTCATCTCAAAAGAGAATTGACATAAAACAGGGAAATAGGTTACCATTGAGGCATATTCCTCGAGGAGAAGAGATTTTCAATGTTGAATTACAAGAATCCCGCGGGGGAGTTTTAATACGCTCTGCTGGATCCCGTGCAATAGTTTTAGCTCGAGGAGTAAAATATACCCAAATTAAAATGCCTTCTGGTGAAATTAGACTTATTCCTTCTGGGTGTTTAGCAAGTATTGGAAGAGTAAGTAATATAGAGCATAAATCAGTAAAACTAGGTAAAGCCGGACGGTCTCGGCGTTTGAGGAGAAGACCACATGTTCGAGGGAAAGCTATGAATCCTAAAGATCATCCTCATGGTGGCGGTGAAGGTAGGTCCCCAATTGGTATGAAAGCTCCTAAAACTAAGTGGGGTAAACTGGCCTTGGGTGTGAGAACGAGAAAGAAGAAAAGAAGTGATAGGTTGATTTTGAAGAGAAGGAAAAGTTAGGGGCTAGGCACCAGGTGCTAGTCCGCCTCAGGCGGAAGTTCTATATTCTACATTCTTAATTCTTGTTTTAAAATTTTTAATTTTTTAACTTTAAATTTACTTCATGTCTCGCAGTCTTAAGAAAGGTCCTTTTGTAGATCCGAAGTTAATGAAAAAGATTAAAGATTCTAAGCCTTCAAAAAGTGTGATTAAGACGTGGTCTAGAGCATCAACTATTTTTCCAGAAATGGTGGACTTTACTATTGGAGTTCATAATGGTAAGGAGCATATTCCTGTAAAGATTACCGAAGAAATGGTAGGTCATAAACTGGGAGAATTTGCTGAAACAAGAAAGTTTACCCAACATGGTGGAAGAATGGCGAGAGAAGAAGCTACAGCAAAAGCTCAAGAAGCTCAAAGTGCAGCTGCTACTACAGAAGGAACTGGGGAACAGAAAACGGAGACAGTTTTGCCATCCACTCCCAAAGCACAAGGTACTAATAAGAAGAAGTAATTTATTTGAATATATTTCTCTGTCCGGGTAGCTCCAAGCTCTTGCTTGGAGCAGACGAGAGCAAGGGCTCTCGTCTAGTCTGCCTAAATCGAAGAAGAGCCAATTTTAAAATAGAGAGAGATAAAACAAACATTCTGTATTTTGTTGTTGTGGAAATATATACTTTACGTTAGCGGCTAACCGTGGTGTATGATTCACATTTTATAATGAACAGTTGAACATAATATGGAACCAAAGAAAGTAAAAGCAACATTGAAATATTTAAGAATATCACCACAAAAAGTGAGGTTGGTTTGCAACTTAATTAAAGGACTTCCTGCTCCTGATGCTGAGAACCAGCTTCTATTTAGCAAGAAGAAAGCAGCGAAGTTTTTAGCAGGACTTCTTAGATCGGCAATTGCCAATGCTAAGAATAATTTTGGTCTTTCAGAAGATAATTTGTATATAGATAGGATAGTAGTAGAAGAAGGACCAAAGTTTAAAAGATGGATTCCAAAAGCACGAGGAAGATCATCAATGATCAAAAAAAGGACAAGCCATGTAAAACTTATCCTTTCTGAAAGAGAGCCTGGCAAGGAAAGGAGAAAAGTGAGCTTACCCGCAATTTCTGCTCCTGTAAAGAAGGAAGAGTTAGAAAAGAAGACAAAAGAAAAGAAAAAAGAAAAGCCAGTAGTAACAGACCTTGCCTCTTTAAGTAGGAAGAAGAGAGAAGAGGCGATAACTAAGGGTAAAAAAGAAAAGGAGAGAAAAGGTTTCTTGAGAAGAATATTTAGAAGGAAATCAGGGAGTTAGGGAGTAGGTTGTAGGGAGTAGGTTGTAGAAAAGTTACCACCTGCCCCCTACAACCTAACACCTAAATTATTTTTTATTTTTTCAGCCCTAGACAGATCCGCCTTGGGCGAAGATCCGTCTTGGATGGATATTTTTGAACTTTAAACTTTTTTCGTGGGTCACAAAGTAAATCCAATTAGTTTTAGATTAGGAAAGTTACAGTCTTGGAAATCAAAATGGTTTGCCAGGAAAAATTTTGCTTTTCTTTTAGAAGAAGATATTAAACTTCGAGATTTTATAGAGAAGAAATTAAAAAGTGCTGGTATTTCTCGAGTTGAAATTCTGCGTTCTTCAAATAAAGCTACTTTTGTAATAAAGTCTTCAAGGCCTGGTGTTGTTATTGGACGAGAGGGAGCAGGTATAGAGGAATTACGCAAAATATTAAAAAAGAAAATGCAAGATCCAAAAATAGAAGTTAAATTAGACATTGAGGAAGTTCGTACTCCTTGGCTTGATGCTAGCTTAGTTGCCCAAAATATTGCAGAGCAGATAGAGAAGAGAGTAAATTTTCGCAGGGTAATGAAGACTGCTTTAAGACAAGTGATGGAAGTAGGCGCTAGAGGAGTAAAGATCATGGTAGCAGGGAGACTTAATGGAGCAGATATGGCAAGAACAGAGTGGCTGACTGAGGGACGACTTCCTCTTCAGACTTTACGTGCTGACATTGATTTTGGCAAAGAAGAGGCTGACACTAAATACGGTAAGATAGGAGTAAAAGTTTGGATATATAAGGGGGAAGTTTTCACTAGAGAGAGAAAAGGAACTTAAAAGCTAGGAACATAAATAAAGGTGAACAGATTAGATAGGAAATCCTAAGCACTAAACAAATCCTAAATTCCAATTTCCAAAATCCAAAATAATTTGTTCTGAATTTTGAATTTAGATATTAGAATTTGTTTAGCCCGGCACGTAATACGTGCCCCGTAGTACATGCTTTAGGATTTAGTATTTGGGATTTAGGATTTTACTAGCTTGAATTCTAGTAAGTAACTCGATAATCTAATATCCTATTCCCTACAACCCAATCCCTAACCCCTAACAACATGCTTTTTCCGAAGAAAGTAAAACATAGAAAATGGCAAAAAGGTAGAAAGCGATTCTCCGGTGTTGCCCAAAGAGGAAGCCAAATAAGCTTTGGAAGTTTTGGATTGAAAGCATTAGAGAGAAAATGGGTAACTTCAAGACAAATAGAGGCGTCTCGCCGAGCAATGACTCGTTCCGTACACAAAGGAGGAAAAATTTGGATTCGTGTTTTTCCTGATAGGCCGGTTACAACCAAAGGAGCAGAAACGCCTATGGGAAAAGGAAAAGGTGCTGTAGAACACTTTGTTGTTCCCATAGAGCCCGGAAGAATAATTTTTGAAATAGATGGAGTGCCAGAAGATGTAGCAAGAGAAGCTATGAGACTCGCATCGCATAAGCTACCAATAAAGACTAAATTTATAATCAAAGAGAGTTAAACGTTATGAACATCAAAGAATTGAAACATAAAAAGAAAAAGGAACTTATAATACTTCTTTCTGAGAAAGAAGAGAATTTATACAAGTTAAGGTTTGAAAAAGAAATGGGCGCTTCTGATAAGGATACTAATGCCATCAAGAAAGCAAGAAAAGATATTGCACGGATTAAAACATTGCTTTCTTCTATCTCGCGAGATAAAGGTCAAAATAAAGAAAAGAAAAATTTAAGAAAAAAGTAAAAGTATAATTTATGGCCAAGGATAATTCTAAAAGGGAACAATCTTCAAAAAAATTACCTTCAGAAGGAGAAAAAAAAGGGAAGAAAAAAAGAAAAGAATTCAGAGGGATAGTAATATCAGATAGAATGGATAAAACAAGAGTAGTCGAAGTTACAAGAATAAAGATTCATCCTATTTATAAAAAGAGGTTTAAAGTATCAAGAAGGTTTAAAGCACATGATGAGAAGAATGAATATAGGAAGGGAGATAAAGTAGTGATCTGTGAGGTTCGGCCTTTGAGTAAAGAGAAAAGATGGGAAATATTATCTAAATTATAAAAGCGAAGGAACATGATTCAAGAAGGTACTAAATTAAAAGTAGTTGATAATACAGGAGCACAGATTGCCAAGTGTATTCGTATTTTAGGTCACAGGGCAGGAAGTACTGCTGGGATTGGTGATAAGATAATTGTTAGTATCAAAGATGCAGACCCCAGAGGGCAGGTAAAAACCCACGAAGTTTGTAGGGCGGTGATAGTACGTACAAAAAAAGAGCTCAGACGTAAAGATGGTTCTTATATTAGATTTGATGAAAATGCTTGTGTGATTTTAGACAAAGAGACAGATGAACCAAAGGGCACCAGAGTATTTGGTCCCATTCCTAGAGAGCTGCGAGATGTGGGGCACATTAAGATTATTAATCTTGCACCTGAGGTCTTATAATTTTTATATATACACTTTTACTTTGATCTTTCTAAATTTAGTAAAGATTGGAAGCCTCAGACAAAATCCTGAAACTAGAGATGTTTTTCTATAAGCTATGGTATATTTTTACAATTTATATAATGAAATTTTAGTATATGAAAATTAGAAAGAACGATACAGTATTAGTAATATCAGGAAAAGATAGGGGTAAGAAAGGAAAAGTTACCCAGACTTTACCTGAAAAGAAAAAGATAGTGGTAGAAGGGATGAATAAGAGAATAAAGCATGTTCGTCCGAGAAGAGAGGGAGAAAAAGGCCAACGTGTGGAGATTTTTGCACCTTTTGGCGTTTCTAATGTTAAGCTCGTTTGCGGAAAATGCGGAAAAGCGACAAGAGTAGGATATAAGATTTTGAAAAATAAAAAAAAGGTGAGAATTTGTAAGGAATGTAGAGAAGTAATTAATATTAAGAAATAAATGAGTTCTATTTTAAAAGATAAATATAAAAAAGAAATAATCCCTAGATTGAAAGAAACTTTTGGTTATAAGAATGATTTAGCTGTCCCTAGAGTTGAAAAAGTGGTTGTCTCTGTAGGTCTAGGTGATATTATTAAAAGTAAAAAGAGAGGAGCTTTAGAAAAGGCAGTGGAAAATTTAATGCTTGTAACTGGTCAGAAACCTGTGTTTACTAGGGCAAAAAAGGCAATCTCAAATTTTAATATAAGAAAGAATGATGTTGTGGGAATGCTGGTTACTTTAAGGAAGGATAGAATGTATGATTTTCTTTATAGGCTTGCCAATATAGTTTTACCAAGAGTAAGAGATTTTCAAGGTATTCGGTTATCTTCATTTGACGGTCAGGGTAATGTTAGTATAGGTTTAAAAGAGCATGCTGTCTTTTTAGAGGTAGAATCAGATGATGTAGAAAAAGTGTTTGGGATGCAAGTTACTATTCGTACTAGTGCTAGAGATAATAAGGAAGGCTTGAAACTGATTAAACTTTTGGGCTTTCCTATAAGAAAAGGTGCTAGGTCCTAGGCACCAGGTACTAGTAAGCCTGGGTTCTCCTGATTTTTTTGTGCTAGCACCTAGCACCTAGGACCTAGTACCTAAAATATTTTTTTAATTTTTCAGCCCTAGGCTAATCCGCCCTGGGAGGACATTTTTAATTTTTAATTTATCTTGTGTCCAGAAAAGCTTTAGAACTAAAAGCAAAGAAGAAGCCAAAGTTTTCGACTCGTATTGTGAGGCGTTGCTTTCGCTGCGGAAGAAAAAGAAGATTTATGAGAAAATTTAATCTTTGCATGATCTGTTTTAGAGAGCTCGCAAGTAAAGGCGAAATCCCCGGCATCACAAAATCAAGTTGGTGAGTTTAGGGGTTAGGTTTTAGGTGATAGGGATTAGATTATAGAAAAGTTACCCCCTACCCCCTACAACCTTCAGCCTCAGGCTGATCCTTCGTAGCCCGCAGGCGAAGGAGGAAACACCTAAAGTATTTTTTAATTTTTTGATTTTTGATTTTTAAATTTTGAACTTACTATGACCGATCCAGTAGCCGACATGCTAACAAGAATAAGAAATGCTCAAGCTGTTCGTAAGGCAGAGGTGCTTTTGCCATACTCAAAATTTAAATTTAGTATTGCTGAAATTTTGAAGAAAGAAGGATTTATAGAGGAAGTTGAGAAGATAGAGAACTCTATCCAAGGGAATATTAGAATTACTTTAAAGTATGTTAGTAATAGTCTTGTGATTCGAGGTCTAAAAAAAATAAGCAAGCCAGGAAGAAGAATTTATATAAAAAAGACTGAAATAAGACCAATAAGGAATAAGCAAGGGATAGCTATTATTTCAAGTTCTGCTGGACTTCTCACAGATAAACAAGCAAGCAAGAAAGGCGTCGGCGGAGAATTTATTTGCGAAGTATGGTAGATCTAGCTTGTACCGTATTACGGCACTTGTAGGAAGTTAGGAGTTAGTAAATTCAAAATTCAAAGTTAAAAATTCAAAAATAGGATATTAGGTTATTAGGAAATTAGGATATTAG
>PFNU01000142.1 GCA_002792135.1 bacterium (Candidatus Torokbacteria) CG_4_10_14_0_2_um_filter_35_8
CCCATCTCCTTTTTGTGAATTGATAAAAACCAAACTCCCATCACTACTAAAGATAGGTGTCTGGCCTGGGCTATTACCTTCTTCATCTTCATATACCCATTTGGGAACATAATAATCAGATGTCTCATATTGGCTTCTACCTGAACGCTTCACATCATGACCTTTCATTGGCCAAGCTGTATTTGCTAACCCTAAACCAGCGTTATTTATTGAGAACCTAATACTCGTAGGCCCTTCAATATTAGTATCTAGAGAATCTAGAGTTTCCAGAATTAGATAGTAGTTTGGTGATGAAGTGGAATGGTTTACGATGTTATCGAAAGTTACGTATTTATCTCCTGCTGCAGAAGGTGTTCCTAGTCCATCTCTTGTAATGGTAATTTGCTGGTCTACGATATTAATTGTTCGTCCTCCGTCAAATCCTGACCAGGAGTCAAAGGAAGCTATAGAGATATCAAAACCTCCTGGGAAAGTAATTTTTATCTTACCGTCATTAGGAATAATAGATGCTGTTGTGAATTTAGTCGTGTGTTTTCCTGATACTGATACTACCGATGACCAAGGAATATGATAAGTATTAGTAAAAGAAGAATTAGTACAAATTGAGAAGTAAAAAGAAGTTGTTGGACCATCAAGAGTAGTATCTGAAGAATTTCTTATTTCTACTGTTACAGTATAGAGAGTACCAGCCACAGCAGTATTAACTATATTTGAGAATTTAATATACTTACCTCCTGATACTGATGCTGTTCCAGTACCATCTCTTGTTACCGTTACTTCTTGACCATTAATTGAGATACTCTGTCCTCCATCAAGTCCTGACCAGGAATCAAAAGTAGCTCCGGCTACATTAAATCCTGCTGGGAAAGTAATCACTATCTTACCATTCGCAGGGATAGTAGTATATGTTGTAAAGTTAATTTGATGGAAAGTTGTAGCACTTACTTGAGTATTAGTAACTAGATCTGTAACGTTTGTTAGAGCTACCGCTGCTGATGCTTCTTTTTTTTCTAATGTTAAAAGGGTGCTCCAATCAAAAGGAGTAAGAAGAAGAACAAATACTAAAAAGAAGTAAAGAAGAAGTTTAATTTTCTTTTTCATAGGTTTATTTATTACGAACTTATCTTTTTTCTAGTTTTAAGTATAACAAAATAGTAGAAGAAATCAAACTTCTTGTCTCTTTTTAAAACCCCTAGAATATACCATTTTGGAATTTGCCAAAAGCTGCGTTTTTTCTATAATAGTAGTATAATAACAATAGATCTTGAAAAAAGAAAAATTTTTTTATTATGAAAAGAGAAAGAAAAATACATCTATTAAAAATAATTACCATAGTGTCTTTTTTCCTATTTTTCATCCCGACACTATTTTTTTGCTTTCTAAATTTTTATTATCAAGATAAAATCTTTCCTGGAGTAAGAGCTGCATCAATAAATCTCGGAGGTAAAAAGCCTGAAGATGCTTTGAGGGTTTTAGAAGAAGAGAAAGAAAAATTCTCAGGAGAAGAAATTGAGTTTTGGTATTCAGAAAAAGACAAAAACGTAACTTGGAAAGTTACACCTAAAGATTTTGGAGTTGAATTTTTCCTAGAAGATTCAATAAAAGATGCTTACTCTCTAGGAAGAAAAGAGAAGTTCCCTTTAAACCTGCTAGAACAAGCAAAGGCTTTTTTCCTAAATTATGATTTGTCTCTTAAAATTCAAGTTGACAAAGAAAAGTTTGATACCCTTTCTAAAAAAACTTTCACCCAAGTTAACACTCCTTCCAAGAACGCAAGTTTTGTTTTAAAAGAAGGGGTCTTTAAAATTTCTTTTTCTAAAGAAGGAAGGGTAGTAGATGAGCAGCTTCTTTTAAATTCTATTCAAGAAAGATCTTCCCATTTCTTAGATAAGCCTGTTAAAATTTATCTTAAAAAAGATTATCCTCAAGTCAAGGAAAGAGATTTAACCAACACAGGAATATCAACAATGCTACTTACCCAAAAACCTGTTGTCCTAAAATACAAAGATAAAAAATGGAATATTAAAGAAAAAGATTTAAAAACCTGGATTGGATTTGTGCCTAACAAAGATAATCTTTCATATGAAGAAGCAGTAGCAAACGATGAATTCATTTTAGAAAGATATGTTGCCTTAAAATATAATATCCTGGAAAATATATACTCTCCTATCGCGCTTTTTGCTCAGACAGATAAAGATCTTGCAGCAAAATATTTAAAAGATAATATTGCAGATAGTATAAAGAAAGATCCTAAAAATGCTCGCTTTAAATTCTCAAAAGGTAAACTTACCGTAGCAAAGAAAAGTATTCCTGGAGAAGTGCTTGATACTAAGCTTTCTTCTATGGTAATTACAAAACAATTAAATACAGAGCTTGAAAAAAATCTTACAAAATTAACCTTCAATGGAAAATTAGATCCTAAACCAGAAAAGATATTAAAAGATAAAGATTTTAAAAAGTCTTTAGTTATTAACTTAGAAACGGACAAAATAGCAGCAGAAATTAGAGAGCAGGATATGGCAAAATATGGAATTAAGGCTTCAATAGGCAAGGGTACATCTAATTTTTCAGGATCTCCCAGAAACAGAAGACACAATATAGGAGTAGGTGCCTCAAAATTTAATGGGGCGATGATCAAACCAGGTGAAGTATTCTCTTTTATTCAAACTTTAGGCACAGTTGATGGCACTACAGGATATCTTCCTGAGCTTGTTATTAAAGATAATAGAACTATTCCAGAATACGGCGGGGGAATTTGTCAGGTGTCAACCACTTGCTTCAGAGCAGCAGTCTACTCCGGACTCCCTATTAAAGAAAGGCATCCCCATGCTTATCCTGTACAATACTATAGTCCTCAAGGAACCGATGCTACAGTTTATATCCCTTCTCCGGATCTAAGATTTGTAAATGATACTGGAAACTACATCCTCATTCAAACATACGTTTCAGGAAATACTCTCACTTTCGAATTTTATGGAACAAAAGATGGAAGAAAGACAGCAACAGTTGGCCCTTATACTTATAATAGAAAACCTGATGGCTCTATGAATGCTGTCTGGTATAGAACTGTTACTTATGCCAATGGGAAAAAGAGAAAAGATACGTTCAGAAGCCATTATAATTCACCTGCGAAATATCCTCATTAGAAGCGTAAAGTGCAAAGCTAAAAGTGCAAAATAAGAGAACTAAAATGCAGAATAATAACTCTAAAACTAAATTAGAACTAAAAAAAAGAGCTTATCTTTATAGCCTGAAGATTATTAAGTTTATTGACTACCTAGATAAGAAAGATTTTACTGTCCAAATAATAGTAAAACAGTTACTGCGAAGTGCGACAAGCGTTGGAGCAAATATTATTGAAGCCCAAGCGGGGACTGGCAAAAAAGATTTTACAAATTTCTTTAGTTATGCTTTAAAGTCTGCCAACGAAAGTAAATTCTGGTTAGGACTTTTAAGAGACTCTAAGAAGGCTAATAAAGACAAGGTAGATCAATTACTTCAAGAAACAAAGGAACTATCTAATATTCTAGGTGCAAGTATAATGACTCTTAGAGGAAAATGTAGAAATATAAAGCGCAAAACGCAAAGTGCAAAGCATTATGATGAATTATAAGACAACTTCTTATTCCAAGTCTCTTTCTTTCACACTTTACACTTTTAGCTTTTAGCTTCCAAGTTTTGCACAGCTTTTTGTCTTGTCAAAATAAACCCTAGAAGTTATTATAAATTTAGTCCAACAAAAAAAGAAAGCCCCTTTAATTTACTTTTAGGCTTCCTTTTGTAAATATACTATTACTACGAAGCTTGTGTGATTCGAACAGTAAGTGCTCAAAATAGAAAATTGCTTTTAATCTCTAGTTACTACTTAAGTTTTTGAAAGCGAGACAGCATAAAGCTTTTATCTCTTCTGTCCTTAACCCCATAGGCGTATAAAGAAGAAGTTCTCAGGAAAGTACCCTTACGTACAGGAAAACCTATGAAAAACCCGATACGTTTGAGTCCTGAAACAAATCCCCTTTTTTAAAAACGCCTATAGGATAAAAGACACAAGATAAAAATTCCCCAAAAAAGATTTTTTAAGAACACTCTAAAAAGTTCTTTTTTTTACGTAAATTTTTCTAAAAGACAAAATCCTTTCTTCCAACAAAAGTAAAAGGCTTTGGCAAAAAACTAGACAAATATTAACCAGAATTTTTTTAAAAAGATTCTTGCTTTTTAATAATTGACACGGTATCCTATCATAGATAAGGGGATTTGTCAAGGAGTTTTAGGAGGTTTTTCAACAACTCATACACATCTTCCCCACAGCTTTTTTATGCTTTTAAAAACCCTTTATTACGACATCTCTAGCAATACTTGTCGAAACTTTATAATATGGAGCAAATACTTTAAAATAAAGATAAGGAAAAACCTCCTTTTTGTTTCTTTTGCATACCAACCCAGGCAATTTGAATGTAGCATGTAACCTACTCTAATATTTTACGCTTTTCGCTTTTAGCCTTACACTTCTAACGTGCCAAAAGAAGATATTTTGCCAGAAAAAAATAATAAAGATAAAAAGTTAGATTCTACTCTACGTCCTATTTCTTGGGATAAATTTATTGGACAAGAAAAAGTAAAACAGAATTTAAAAATCTTAATTTACGCTGCCAAAAAAAGAAAAGAGCCGATCGAACATGTTTTGCTTTATGGATGTCCGGGCTTAGGAAAGACAACCTTGGCTCATATTATTGCAAGAGAAATAGGAGTAAATATTAGAGTAACTTCTGGTCCTGCCATTGAAAGACCAGGAGATTTAGGATCTATTCTTACTAATCTTAAAGAAGGGTCTATTCTCTTTATTGATGAAATACATAGACTCAGTAAAGTTATTGAGGAAGTTTTGTATCCCGCTCTAGAAGAGAATGCTTTTGATATTATCATTGGAAAAGGCCCTTCTGCAAGAACTTTAAGACTAGATCTTCCTAAATTTACTTTGGTTGGTGCAACAACTAGAATAGGAAAAATCACAGCACCACTTCGAGATAGGTTTGGTATGATTTACAAATTGAATTTTTATACTGAGGAAGAGCTTGCACAAATAATTGAAAACTCGGCACAAATTTTAAATATTAATCTTGATAGAGAAAGCACAAAACTAATTTCTCAAAGGTCAAGAAGGACACCAAGGATTGCAAACCGTATTTTAAAAAGAGTAAGGGATTTTGCTGAAGTAAAAAACTCCCCTGGTATAACTTGTAATCTTACTAAAAAGGCTTTTAAATTACTAGAAATAGATGAATTAGGACTAGACGAGACTGATCATAGACTCCTTGAAACTTTGATTGAAAAATTTTCTGGCGGACCAGTAGGTGTTAAAACACTTGCTGCAGCAACATCCGAAGAAATAGAAACAATAGAAGATGTTTACGAACCATATCTTATGCAAATCGGTTTCTTACAAAGAACCCCAAGAGGAAGGATGGCAACACATCTTGCCTACAAACATCTCGGAATCAAGTTTACAAAGAGTAATAAAAATGAAAAGTTACCTATATAGTAAGTAAAATTCTAAGCACTAAATCCTAAATTCTAAAGCCCGTCCTACGGGGCATGTATTACGTGCCGGGCTAAACAATATTTAAATTCAAATGACCAAATTCCAAAACATCGTCATCCTGAGCCACAGTGAAGGATCTCAACATTTGAGTTGTATCTCAGGGATTGAGATTCTTCGCTCCGCTGCGGCTCCACTCAGAATGACGGGGTTATTCGCTTTAGATTTTTGAAAATTGGAATTTAGATATCGTTTGTAATTTTCCGCCATAGGTGGATCAGCCTGTGGTTGAGGGATTTGGAATTTACATAAACTCAATCAATGTCTCCAAAAATGAGGAAAATTCTCCTCCACATCTGTTGCGCTCCATGCCTCACATACACTTTAAAGAAATTAAGAAATAATAAATTTAAAGTGGAGGGCTACTTTTATAACCCAAATATTCATGGATTCTTAGAATATAAAAAAAGATTAATATATCTTCTAAAGTACTCCAAAAAAGTAAAACTGCCTTTAAGTGTTTCTCGAGAAGATTACGATAATGGTCTAAGAAAATATTTTGAGTTTATTGGTGATCATAAAGATGACCGTTGCCCTATTTGCTATTGGATAAGACTGGAAGAAACTGCCAAGCTTGCAAAAAAAAAGAAAATTAAATTCTTTTCAACTACCTTACTAATAAGCCCTTATCAAGACCAAGAACTACTTAAAAAAATCGGGGGCTCCATTGCAAAGAAATACAAGTTAAAATTCTATTACGATGATTTTAAGAAAGGCTATCGAGAAAGTAGAAGAATGGCAAAAAAGGAAGGTTTATATATGCAGAAGTATTGTGGATGTATATTCAGTGAGTTCGAAAAATATGAAAGATGTGGAGTCAAAGCAAAAAGGTAAGAAGATTCTAAATATTAAAATCTGCAAATTTCTAATTTCTGAATTTCTAATTTCTTCAGCCGCAGCTGATCCGCCGAAGCATAGCGAAGGCGGAAACCAAATCCCAATTAATAAATGACTAATAAGTGCGAATTAAGAATCACGAATCACGATATGTCATTCCCGCGCAGGCGGGAATCCATATGGAGCCCTATTTATGCGCTAGATATAGATTCCTGCCTTTCATCCTTCGCAGTAGCTACGGAGAATGGATCGCAGGAATGACACACTCGGTGAACTAATTCGTACAGAAATTCGTGTCCATTCGTGTCTCATTCGTATAAATTCGCATAACCTATGTTTACAAAACAATTAGAAAAAATCGACACCAACTGTTATCGCCTCCCCAAAACTGGCAAAATGCTTGTGGAAGGTAAGATCTACGTTAACGACAACCTATATCCTCACATCTTTAAAGACAGATCTTTGGAGCAACTAGCTGAGGCATGTGAGCTTACCGGAGTAATAGAACCCATTGTCGGCATGCCTGATATTCATGAGGGTTTTGGACTTCCTATTGGAGGAGTGATGGCAATGGACTCTGAAAAAGGGTTAATCTCAGCAGGATCTGTAGGAATGGATATTAACTGTGGAGTAAGACTTATCCGAACCGATATTCCATACGATCCAAAAAAGATGGATAAGTCTTTTATTAGAAAAATAATGATTGAAATTGAGAATAGGATTCCCACAGGAGTAGGTAAAAAAGCAAAACGAAAAAAGCTTACTATGGACACCTTCGAAAAAGTAGTAACAAAAGGGTCAGCGCTTCTTACAGATAAAGGTTATGGTTTTCCTGAAGATAAAGAAGCAACTGAAGAAAACGGCTGTCTTAAAGGAGCAAGTCTATCTTCTGTAAGTTCTAGAGCAATCCAAAGAGGAGCATCCCAACTTGCAACTTTGGGTGGCGGAAATCATTTTATAGAAATTCAACACATTACAGAAGTTTTTGATGAAAAATTAGGTGAGGAATTTGGATTAAAAAAAGGAAACCTTGCAGTAATGATTCATACAGGTTCCCGTGGCTTTGGTCATCAAATTTGCACTGATTATACTAATATTTTATGGCAAGCAGGGAAAAAATACGGAGTTTATGTTCCAAGAATGGGCTTAGCAGCTTGCCCTATTAGCTCTAAAGAAGGAAAAGATTATTTTTCTGCCATGGCATGTGCTGTAAATTTTGCTTTTTCTAATAGACAGCTAATCGTGCATGATGTAAGGCAGGCTTTCGAAGCAGTCTTCAAAAAATCAGTTAAAAGTCTTGGAATGGAGCTTGTCTACGACGTAGCACATAATATTGCTAAATTTGAGACTTTTAGAAACAAGAAAATTCTAATACATAGAAAAGGAGCAACAAGAGCACTCTGCCCGGGACATCCAGACAATCCAGAAAAGTATAAAAATACTGGTCATCCTGCTATTATCCCAGGAAGTATGGGAACAGCATCGTTTGTTTTAGTCGGAACTAAAAAGGCAGAGGATACATTTTTCTCAGTAAATCATGGATCGGGAAGAATGATGTCTCGAGGTCAAGCAAGAAGGACTATTTCTAAAGAACAGTTTGAAAAAAGCATGGGAGAAATTTTATATAATACAAGAAGTTTCAAGGATGTTCTCGACGAAGCACCTGATGCTTATAAAAATATTTATGATGTGGTCGATACTTTAGTTGAAGCAGGGATTACTAAAAAAGTTGCAATGTTGAAGCCTTTAGGTGTGATAAAGGGCGCGGACTAAGCTTGAGATAACTTTAAGACCTTAAATAGAGAGGGGTGGAAGAGGGTGGAAAGGTGCCAAAAGATCTATCTTATTCAGTTTTCAAAGACCTAATGACCTTCCCTCTCCCGCCCTTAAAACTAATTATACACAAAACAAAATATTATTAAAATTACAATTTATAATCCAGTGAAGAGCAAGACAGCTAGAGTAAGGACTATCTTTTTCTCTAAGGCTCTGAGTGTAATAAAAAGTGTGGATTAAGTTTAGTTATTAAAATAAAAAACGAGGAAGAGACCGATAGAAATTTTTTGCGCTTTCACTGTTCTCTTTATTTTTTCCCTCCTTTCTTTTATATTATCGGCCTCAATCCTCATGTCGGGTTTGGTCCCTTGCCCCAGAGGACCAACCCAACTTATATAACATTATACAACTCTAGAGAAAATGAATTATAATCTAAAACGCGACTATAACAAACGCGAAACAAAAGCTGACAAAGAGAAAGAAAAGAGTCGCTCTAAGATAACATTATGAAACTTGCCGAGTTTAATTACAATCTCCCCAAAAAGCTAATTGCGCAAACACCAAAAAAGCCGAGAGACCTTTCTCGGCTTTTAGTATTGGATAAAGAGAAAGGAAAGATTGAGCACAAGCATTTTTATGACCTACCAAAATATTTAAAAAAAGGTGATACGCTAGTAATGAATAATTCTAAAGTTATCCCCGCTCGGCTTTGGGGAAGAAAAGAAACTGGAGGAAAAATTGAAGTTCTACTGCTTAATAAAATTAATGACAGTACTTGGGAGTGCCTGCTTGGAGGAAAAGGAAGAAGAAAGAACTTGAATATAAATTTTGATAAAGAATTTGTCGGGAAAGTTATTAC
>PFNU01000058.1:0-466 GCA_002792135.1 bacterium (Candidatus Torokbacteria) CG_4_10_14_0_2_um_filter_35_8
CAATTATAATGTTGCTTCGGCTCTAAATAAGGCAACATTTATTACTATTAATCCCGTTGCTGGTCCCTATCCTATCCTTGATGTTATAGCTGGGGAAAGTTGGGATGATTATCCTATTCCTTGGGGACCATATTCTGGATACTCAGGTTATGGATATTCAGGCTATCCAGTTCCCTCTGGTGCTTCTAAACCATTCCTGGTAATCTCTTTGGGAGTTGAGGTTGTTGTTCCATGAGTAATGATTTTCTAAGACAGATATTAGTTAACTTAAACTTTATTGATGGAGAGTTGCCAGATTCTGCGAAACTCTCTGGACTTTATAACCATCTCAAGAACGCTATTATGAAATTGAATAGAGCTGTTGGAGATTTCTACTCAGAACAAGTTCATGTTCTGAGTAGTGGAGCAACTTACAATTTGGAGAGTATCCCAATTGTAGGAACCTCTCTGACTAGAATGGCTGGGT
>PFNU01000058.1:570-1802 GCA_002792135.1 bacterium (Candidatus Torokbacteria) CG_4_10_14_0_2_um_filter_35_8
GATGGTTTTTCTCACTATAATAGAAGAGAGTTCGTTCTTCCATATCCTCCAGTTCGTTTCTTTGGCCCTTCTTTTTCTCTATCTGGTTCGTATTTAACTTCTTCGACTTGGGCAATAGAAAGTCCTGGTGGAGGATATATAGATGTTAGTACAACCTATTCTAATAGAGTTGAGACTCTTTCTCAACTAGCTACTATAAATGATTATTATGTCTCTCTGGATGGAGTTATTACTCTTTTTAGACCTTTAGATAATAACGAGGCTTTTAAAGTAACTTATACTTTTGATACTCTGGGAGAACAAGGACCGAATTCAACATTTTCTGTTCTACCAGATTTTTGTGAAACCCATACTCTTTGTACTGTTTCTCTTGTTAACGGAAGTACCTTTGATATTACTTTACCAATTATTACTCGGACTTGGACTCACATTCTAACTGGAAAACCCGTTGTTAGAGATCCTGGTTTAGGATCTTATACTACTTGGGCTTCAGCAGATGATTCTGCAATGAAAGATTATCAAGCTATCCTTCCCAGAGAGTTAACTAATGCTTTTGGTAGTGGTTCAGAATCAATTCCAGATGGATATCTTTATATCTATGATGATGATGCTGGTGCTGTTCTAACGGGAGGAACCTTTATTTATATTTCTCCAACGAAAGTAAGAGTTACTGGCTTATCCTTAGAAGCTTCTACTGATAGATATCGTCTTGTTGTTCCTGGCAGTAATCTTGCTGAAATTACTGGAAGATTATCTCGTTCTTTTCATACTCATAATCATAGTGGTGGGTGGGATCATACTCTCCGTAATTTTTCTTCGAGAATCTCTCATGCTAAATGTCTTAATAATATTGATGAGGGAGGAATTACTGGAAGTTTAACACAAGAGGGCTTTTATTCATCAGCTCTAGGTCCTTCTCGTAATCCTCATCCTCAATATCTTCATCGTTATGGATTTGAGTATCAAGGAAATCTTGCTGACGGAACAACTACTTCGGGAAATAGAGGAAATGCTCTTCTCGGTGATTTAGTTATTTCTGATCAGAATGGTAATTTAACAAATACTACTGAGAGTTTTGGTCTCTATTTTGGACGACCTGGATCAGGACCAATTCTTCGAAATGAACCCGATAATGGTGGAGCACTTGCCTTACAGGTTAGAAAATTTCTTTCCTACAAGGATGTTTGCACTAAGGAGGAATTTGTTTGGGATGGAGGAAAATCCTTAACGAA
>PFNU01000085.1 GCA_002792135.1 bacterium (Candidatus Torokbacteria) CG_4_10_14_0_2_um_filter_35_8
TAACCTGGGTGGGAGATAAGAAAGTTGAAATAAGGTGAGAACAGGCGTTATTGTCTACTCTATTATGATAAAAAGGAACAAAATTTGCCTCAACAAAATTAAAAAACCTTTCAAAATCTTTCTTTATTCCTTCCTCATCTTCGTTGATTATAAGCCCTGCTGTTGTATGAGATTCAGAGATAAAACAAACTCCCTCTTTTACTTTAGATTTTTGAACAAATTCTAATATTTTATCAGTGATATCGATAAACTGAATCTTTTTTTCTGTATCTAGAGAGATCTTATAAAGCATAGCTTTGTGATAATCAAAAAGTGTAATGCTACGAAACTTAGGCTTAAATATCCAGAACTATTTTAAGAATTTAACGTACAAGCTTCAGAGTACATGCTACTCTTAAATAAATTATTTAAGCGAAATAGCATAAAAAATCTCAAGTACTATTCCTAAAATAAATATTAATATAACAAACCAATGTATAAAAAGAGGAACCTTTATCGCCCAAGAATAAGGCATTTTCTCTTTAAACTTTCTAACAACCTTACGGAAAATCAGGACAATAAGAATACCCTCTATACCACCCATTACTACTCCTGCAAGACTAATTATCGGAATAAAACTTCTTGCTCCTATTAAGAATGCAATAAAAGGTACAGATACAACTAAAAACCAGGAAGGGAGTTTAGGTATTTTATAATCATATTCATAGATACTACGAAGAGAAAAACCAAGTCCTAGAAAAGAAGTAAAAACAGCAAGAAGTCCAAAAAAAGAACCTAGCAGGCCTACCCAGTTTCCCATTATACTTCCCAATCCAGAAATAGCTTCTGCTGTAGTATTCCCTCCTGTTATTCCAACAACTACGACATTAAAAAGAATATATAGAAAAACTGGAAGAAAACTTCCAAAGAAAATCACTTTCCTTAAATCCTTAGGGTTTTTATTAACAACACAAGAAAGTTCAGGAATAATGCTTGCGCCAAGTAAAGCAAAAAGGATTACTCCATAAGGTACAAAGAAATTATTCCAAGAAATATAAGAAAAATTATTAGTATTTATAAGAGGAATCCCTGCAAAAAAGATAATTAAGATTACCAAAACCAAAAGAAAAGCCATGACAATCTCACCCTTCCCCATTGCTCTCACACTAAAAAGAACTCCTAAAGCACCTAAGGCAAAAAAGATAAAACTATAAATAAATTCACTTCCGCCTAAGAGAAAGCCAAGTAGAGAATTTAAAAAAATACCACCCATAATAACATAAGCAAGCATTGCACCAGTAATACCAAATACTACTGAAAAAGTCATGGTTTTTTCTCCAAACTCACCTAGGTGTTTCTTTGCATATCCAGAAAGACTTGACTTTTCTTTATCTACAAGGCAAACCTCAGAAAGAAATCTATTAACCAAAAAAACAAGAGATCCTAAAAAAATTAAATAAAAAATCCCTACAAAAAAACCTGCCTTTATTAAAACGTAAGGAATACCAAAAATACCTGCCCCTACAATAGTACCTACTAGAGAAGAGACAGCAAAATATACTCTTTTATTTCTCTCTTCCATCAGACAACAAAATAGGTTTATTTATTAAGCAAGTCAATTAATCTTTTACGACCTATATACCTGCTTTCTGACTTGAATCTAACTTTTGACTTTTTTATCACTAGTGCCTAGCCCCTAGTGAAGTGACTAGTGCCTAATTTACAAACTCTTACTAAGATTACCCAAAGACCTTATAAATATCTTAATCAGCAACATAGGTACCAGAAAAATCATCCCTAGAGGGATCCAAATAAGCTTAGTTCTTTCGAGAATACTATTTATCGAATCCTCCCAATTAATCATTTTTTTCTTCAATTAATCTTATTTCATATAAAATCTTCTCAAATTCCTTTAGATTTCTCTTAGCCTGATCAAATTTATATCTAAGATAGCCTCTAAGATCTAATTTAATAAGTTCTGCTACTATATTCTCCACACATTCAGAATAAACTTCAATTTCTTTCTTCTTGCCCTCAGTAACAAGCTTAACAACTTTTCTTAAGAGTTCTCCTGTAAAATCACAGATTCCAGCAATATATTCTTCGCTACTAATATCAAGATCTTTAACTAAATCTATCTTTTTTTCTTTTTCAAATTGTAAAAACAAGTTTGCTTCCACAAATTCTTCCAAACCTTCTTTAAAACTCCCCTCATATCTTAGTCTGTTGTCTCGAACAAATTTCTTGCTCATTTCCGAAATAATCTCTTTTGCTTCGAAGACAAGCTTCTCAGCTTTGTCTAAATCATTCCTCTGTAAAGCAAAAATTGCCTCTTTAGAATTTAATAGAACTTTACGAGAACTGGTTACAACACCTTCTCTTTCTTTATAATATCTAGAATAACTTTCTTCGATTTTCTTAAATAGACCGGAATTAATCATGAGATTTGTTGAACAAATAACAACTATAACGACTCATACAATAACACAAAAGCCTTTACTTATCAACACTACCTGTTAGGTCTTTTTTTCGTTTTTTTAATAGAAACCTCTTATAATCCTGGTCCAAGTCTACAAAACTATCGGCTTCTTCTATAAGCTTCCTTGATGTTGAATGGCCAAATGCAGCTATTTCTACTTTACAACCCATGGCATGCTTTAAATGCTGAATAAGAGGACAAAAATCGCCATCTCCAGAAACCAAAACCTCTGCATCAAGCTTCGGTGCAAGCTCAATCATATCTATTGTAATTCCTACATCCCAATCTCCTTTTTTAAAACCACCGTAAAAAACTTGAATCTCTTTCTCTTTAATTTCAAAACCATGCATTTTTAAAGCATCAAAAAAACCTTGCTCGCCAGTTTCACCTGCCTTAACCACATAAGCAATAGCTCTGATAAGTTTTCTTTTCCCAGAAACATGTTTTAAAATCCTAGCAAAATCAAGCTTGGAATTATAAAGATTCTTAGCAGAATAATACATGTTCTGAATATCTATAAAAACACCTATTCTCTGCTCTAAATTTCCTCTACTCATAGATTTAAAATCTAGAAAACTAAATCTACTAAAACTTGCTCCACACCTTTTAACTCTTTAACCTTTTCTCTTACTTTACTTACTAAAAAATCTGCCAAAGGACACGCTGGATTAGTAAGGGTCATTTTAATCTTAACCATCTTATCCTTAACATCAACCTCTTTAATTAAATCCATATCAACAAGGTTTATTTGTGTGTGAGGATCTACAACTTCCTTTAATTTGTCTTTTATCTCTTTCTCTGTAATCATCGTTTATATATTAGCAAAAAGAATCTTAATTTGCAATCTGTTTAGATCACGAATCCGCCCGAGGCAGACGAATCAAGAATACTTAGAATTTACAACTACATAGAATTCAGTGTTTTTTATTGTTGATTTTTAAACTTATTTTTACTAGTCCCTGGCCCTTGATGCCTATCTCAAGATTTTCACAAAGCTTCTCTATCTCTTCCTTTATCTTCTCTGGATCCCAAAATTCCCTTCTTATTTCTGCCTTTCTTCTTCTAATATACTTTTTAAAACCTTTACTTAAACCCATATTTTTCCCTAATCTTAAAATAGCCTTTAAAGACTTGCTATCTATAATAACATATCCATTTCGAAATAAAAAGCAGGATCCGGTTCCAACTTCTTAGATCCGCACTTTTTACAATCTAGTTACTGGTTACTTACACTTCAGAATCTAGTAATCTTATCCTAATCATCTCTTCCCCAGATCTCTTCTAACCTCTTCTTAATCTTCTTCTCAAAACCAATATCAGTAGGACAAAAATAACCTCCTTTAATTCCTTTAGGAAGATATCTTTCTTTCACAAAATGACCTTTAAAATCATGGGGGTATTTATATCCTTTACCATAATCTAGATCTTTTGCAAGAGAAGTAACAGCATTTCTTAAATGAAGTGGGGTAGATTTGTAGCTTTCGCTTTGAATTTCCTTTTTAGCTGCTAAAAGCCCTAAGTAACTCGCATTACTCTTCTCACAAGATGCAAGGTAAGTTGCAAGATGCGCAAGGTTAATCTGACACTCTGGAAGACCTACAAACTCTACTGCTTCTTTGCAAGCTACAGCGAGCACTAAAGCAAAAGGATCAGCATTAGAAATATCTTCAGATGCAAAGATCACCATCCTTCTTACAATAAACAAAGGGTCCTCACCAGATTCCAGCATCCGAACAAGATAGAAAAGCGCTGCATCTGGATCTGACCCTCTAAGACTCTTTATAAATGCAGAAATAGTGTTATAATGATCTTCACCTTTTTTATCGTATTTCAGATATTTCTTCTGCAAGGCCTCCTCTACTTGTCTTACAAAAATACTCCTAATCCTTCCTTTTTTAGAAACACTTGATAAAACTGCGATTTCTAGAGTATTTAAAGCACGTCTTGCATCTCCTCCTGCTGCCTTTACTAAAAAATCCCAAGCTTTTTTATCAAAATTAACTTTAAAGTTACCCAAGCCTTTCCCTTTATCTTTCAGTGCTCTTTTCAAGATGATCTCAATCTGAGTATCAGAAAGAGGCTTCATGACAAAAATTCTTGATCGAGACAAAAGTGGTGAAATAACCTCAAAAGAAGGATTTTCGGTAGTCGCCCCAATGAAAACTACAGTACCGTCTTCGACATAAGGCAAAAGAAAATCCTGCTGGGTTTTACTAAACCTATGAATCTCATCTATAAAAAGAATAGTTTTCTGCTGAAAAGACAAGAGGCGAGCCTTTGCTGCCTTTACAATTTTTTTTAAATCAGGGATACCACTTGAAACCGCAGATACACGCTCAAAATAAGACGAAGTTTTTGTAGCAATAATGTAGGAAAGCGTGGTTTTGCTTGACCCAGGAGGTCCCCAAAGTATTAGAGAAGGAACATTGTCGTTATCAATTAGTTTTCTTAAGGTCCTTCCTTTGCCAATAATCTCCTCCTGCCCTACAAATTCTTCAAAATTTCTTGGCCTCATTCTAGTTGCTAATGGTACAAATTCTTTTTTATATTTTTGAGTCATAAAATAAATTCAAAATGAAAAATTAAAAATAAGAATTACGAATCAAGAATCACGAATTAAGGGATTAGGTGATAGGTGTTAGTTCTTTGAAAAGCTGAAAAATACCTACTACTCCCTACTCCCTGCAACCTAATCCCTAATATCCTAATTCCTAACCTCCTACAAGCTAATTACATTATAACCACAAATTTCAATCAGCACAAAAGTAAGAGCAGCCTGGATAGACTGCCCCTTACAACTCAATATTTAATTAATGCATGAAGTCTTAAGCTTCTCGCTCCGTAGTCTCTTCCTTAGGTTTTCTTACATTATTGAACCAGGCAAAAATCATCACACCTAATGCACCTAGGGCAATAATGCTCCCTACCGCAGTCAAAATCCATCCTAGTATAGGAATAAGTCCTATAATATTAAAAAGTAAAACTCCAATAATAGCAGAGAAAATCAAAGAAGAAGGACTACCTATCTTTACAACATCGCAAACTTTCTTGCCAATAAAGATGCTGATAAGAACTTTTGCAAGATAAAGCAAGACTAAATAAAAGAAGATGGTAAAGATGGCAAGAGGAATTCCTATAATTGTTATAAATAAAAATACTATAAGTACAGGGGCAGCTATTATAACTAAAATTCCATAAAGAAAATTAGGTATTGTTCTCCTTTCTATTATTCTGCCTACTTCCTCTATCTTCTTGGGAAATAGCGCTATTGAAATTATCGCCACTAAAATCATTCCCAAGATTGAAATAATTCTTCTTGCTACTTTATTCACAGTCAATACTCTAAAAATTCCTGCACCGCGGCGATCTTCTGGCTTGGAATAAGTGATTTTTCCTTCAACTTTATCTTCAATTTCCGAAGTAGTGTCTTCTCTTGAAGAATAATCAAGATCCCCTCTGATAAGCGCATCTTCACCAAGTTTTAACTTATCCGTCTGTAGCTTAACATCTCCCTCAATTGTACCATTAATACTAACTTCACCTGCACCAATATGAACATCACCTTCTATATCTCCATCAATGTCTAAAGTTCCCGATCCACAAAAAAGATCCCCCTTTATTCTAGCATCTTTTTTAATCATCACATTCCCTCCTCCAACAAATACATCGTCATTAACTTTACCAGAGATTTCTATTTGTCCACCAACCACCCTTAAATCATCTCCAATTTCACCTGATATTTCAATCATTCCACCAGTAATTGAAGCATTTTGCGAAACTTTGCCAGAAACTCTGACTTGCCCACCAGCTGCCATAAGATCTCCTTCTACCTCTCCTTTCAAATTTACAACTCCACTTGCTGCAACCACATCATCAGAAATTTTTTCATCCTCTTCAATCTCAATGCTGGTTTCTCCCTCTTTCAACTCAACACCTGAGGTAGCCAGAGGTATAATTATTAAAGAGACTGCGAATAACGATAAAAGCATCCTAAGAAGGTTCCTTTTGTCCATTATATTTCCTCTTTATAGTTTCTAAAGTACCAAAACAATACCAGAGAGTTTTCTAAAACTCAACCCCTTTGTCCTCCTTTCGAAAGGTCTCTTTAAGGTAGATTTGCAAATCAATCTTTCTTATATTGTTTAAATACTTTATTTTATATTATCTCGAACTTTTTCTCCTAGCTTTTTCATAACATCCTTTTCAGAACTCTCACTAGATGGCCCACTATCTTCACTTACCATCTTTTCATCTATCATCTTGTTTGCTTCTTTGCTAATTTCTTGCATATTTGGCTCTTCTATATACTCTCCTTCACCCAAGACTTGTACTTCTTTTTGTTTTGTAGAATGAACTCTCATCTCTGACACATCATCATAAATCTTTGCCGTCTCTGAAGCATAATCAACAAGCCCCCATGTATAAACCATTGCCACCAAAAACAGTACAGAAAGAAACAAAACGGAATCTACGGTATTGTTCTTTTTAGTCATAGATTTAAAAATAAAAAAATATCTAAAACTCAACCTCAAAACTAGCTAAACTTTCATCGGTAAAAGAATCGTATACTAAAACCATTTCTTCTGTGCTTATGTTTTGGGGAATTTGAATAGCTATATCTCCCCTTACACTTTCATTAGAACTAAGTTTAACCGCAGATCCTAAAGGATTTTCTAAAGGATCTCCAAACTCTCTATTAGTATATTTCTTACCATCTGTATCCTTTATGTAAAAATCTTGATCTACATAAACATAATAAACCTCTCTACCTATATTTTTCAGGCTAACATCAAAGATAGCAAAATTATGACCTTCAGACGCCACTACTTCCTCGCCTGATGAAGAAGACCGCCCAAGACTATCAGTATAATTTACAGAATATACTACAAATTCTATTCTCTCATTGGAAATTACCTTTCCTATTTCACATCTTAAACTATCTACAATATTACTTTTAGACTTATTATCCGTAATTTGATCCGAGTCTTTAAAAGAAAAATTTGCTTCTCTCTCTGTCTCCCTCAAAATATCATTTAAATTTTCTTTAGCTTTCTGAGCCAATACATAACACCCAACACCTAACAATACCCCACAAATTAGAAGGACTCCTAAAATTATTAAAATCCACCTGAAGGTTTTATTCCTTTCGTTAGAATCCGCTATAGCAGGTTTTTGAATCATCTCTAAACTTTCCTTATAAATAATCTATTGGGTACTAAAATTGAACAATTAGAATTCTCTAAATTACGTACATATTCTAAGGCTTCTCTTTTATTCTTACCTAGTAGAAACTTTATTACTCTGCCTTTTGTGTAGGTTGTGCAGATGCAGTCTTCTCCTCCTCTTGACCCTCTTCTTCTTCCTTGCCCTCTTCTTGCCCCTCGCCTTCTTCCTTCTCAACTCCCTCTATTTCTTCAACTTTCTCTTCGACAGATTCTTCTAGCTCTTCTAACTCCTCATCAGTACGAGGAGCTTGAATTATCACTAAAACTTCCTCGGGTTTTAACAAAACTTTTACTTTGGATGATACTTTTAGGTCTTCTGCGGTAATTGCATTGCCAAAAGCTCTAAGTAAAGAGATGTCTACTTTTATTTCTTTGGGAAGATCAATGGGAAAACACTCTACTTCAACTTCATCTATATTTTTTACTAAAACCCCATCAACATCTTCAACAGCAGGAGATTTGCCTACAAAAGAAAGTGGAATAAATGACTTTATTTTTTCTTTCATTTCCACTTGATAAAAATCAGCATGAAGAATCTGTTCAGTCACTGGATCTTTTTGAACTTCATGAATAAGAACATGTTTTTTACCTCCACCTTCAACATTTAACTCCAAAAGGG
The DNA here is from genome assembly GCA_002792135.1 of bacterium (Candidatus Torokbacteria) CG_4_10_14_0_2_um_filter_35_8. Classification (GTDB taxonomy): domain Bacteria; phylum Patescibacteriota. The sequence continues at coordinate 8,303 of PFNU01000085.1, forward strand.
AATTTTCTCCTGCTTTCTGATAAACTTCTTTAAAGCTTTCAATCTCCACTTTCAAAGAAAGGCTTTTTGCTTTATGACCATAAACAACAGAAGGTAAAAAACCCTTTTTTCTCAAGATAGAGGGCTTTTCCTTTTTTTCTATGCCCCTAATTTGTGCCTTTAATTTTATATTGTCCATAATTCAATAACTTAATACAAAAGATATCAATTCCCTATCTCATAAACTAAGGACTTGGTTCCCCATAATCGATAACCTACCGCCTAATCCCTAGTCTCTTTCAAGCTTCCTATGTAGATCTATCACATCATCTACTTTTATTCTCTTTGCCCTTCTAAAATAGAGAGTGTCAGCAAAAGTCAGGTCAGTAAGTACCCCCACAGAACCGACTACATTATCAAACGTAACTATGTTCCCAAGCACTGAGGTGCCACAATTTTTACAAGTAGTATGTACTAAAAATAGAGGGCCTTCTCTTCTTATCACCTTGGTCTCTGACTTACTATCTTTATACAATTTACCGCAAATAGGACATTTTGCAGAATCCTGAGAAACATGTAAAGATTCTAAAGAAAAATCTTTTTTCCTCATAAAGTTTTATTTAATCTATTTAATATTATAATTTTTCAAGCTAAGAAAGTCAACTTTCTGTACAGTTAACACCATGAGGTAACACTTGGTATAGTTAGGGGTAACACCTGTTAACTATTAAATCCTATGTCTATGCC
>PFNU01000003.1 GCA_002792135.1 bacterium (Candidatus Torokbacteria) CG_4_10_14_0_2_um_filter_35_8
GTCATTTTTATTTTCAATACAAAAAAGAGGTACTGCTACCTTAGTTTCAGTGTCTCCTAAAGCGATACCGATAATTTTTGTCCCAAAGTCAATGCCTAAAAAGTTCAAAGTTAAAAGTTAAAAAATTAAAAAGCGGAGTAGCCCCAGTAGCCCTTACTCTCTTGTTAGAACCTTCACCCCACTTTGAGTTATTGCCACCGTATGTTCAAAATGGCTAGATAATGATCCATCTGCCATTACTGCTGTCCAACCATTTTTAGAAAAATTTACTTTCCAATCACCAGCTGATACCATAGGTTCAATTGCAAGTGTCATACCTTCCTTTAATTCTAACCCTTTTCCGGGTTTGCCAAAATTAGGAATCTGTGGATCTTCGTGCACAGCCTTTCCTACTCCATGACCAACAAGTTGTCTGACAACAGAAAAACCTTCTTTTTCAACAAAACTTTGAATTGCATATCCCAAATCACCTAGTGTAATTTCAGGCTTTATAGTTTTAATAGCAACTTCTAATGCGCCTTCAGCAACATCAATAAGTTTTTGCGCCTTAAGCGAAATCTTTCCAACTCCCACAGTACAAGCTGCATCAGTATACATTCCTTTATAAACCATACCAAGATCCAAACCAATAATATCACCTTCTTTTAAAATTCTTTTACTCGAAGGAATGCCATGAACTAATTCTTCATTTACTGAAGTACATAAAGCTGTGGGAAAAATATTACCTTTTGCATCTTGATAACCTTTAAATGAGGGCTTTCCTCCTGCCTGCAAAATTTTCTTTTCTGCCAAAATATCTAATTCTTTAGTAGTGATCCCTGGTTTTACTTCTCTACGGGCTTCTTTCAAAATCTTTGCTAAAATCTTCCCCCCCTCCCTCATTCTATCAATTTCTTCTTTTGTCTTAATATAAATCATTATTAATTTCTAAAAATTATTTTAATCTTCAATGCAGCCAACAATATCTTCAAAAACTTTTTCAATGGGCTGCTCGCCATTAATCTCGACTAATTTGTCTTGCTTTTTATAATAATCAACAAGTGGTAAAATTACTTCTTTATAAGTATCAAGCCTTACCTTTATTCTTTCAGGAGTATCATCCTCTCTCTGAAATAATTCTCCACCACACTTAGGACATTTGTCGCTCTCTTCGACATCAATACCTAAGCGTAAACTTTTCTTACAATCTTTGCAAACTCTTCTTACAGAAAGTCTTTTAATCGTCTCTTCCCCACTTATACCAATATAAAATACTTTATTGATTTCTCTTCCTTTTTCTTTAAAGAAATTATCTATAAATTTTGCTTGCTCCAATGTTCTCGGATTCCCATCTAAAATTATTCCTTTACCTTGCGGTATTTTCTCCACATACTCTTTCCAAACTTGAAATACAATCTCATCAGGTACTAACCTTCCTTCTTTATTAATTAATCTATCAATTTTTCTTCCTAAAGGAGTGTCTTCTTCAGCCTTTTCTCTAAATATATTTCCTGTTTGAATATGGGTAAGATTAAATTTTTTAGCAAGCATCTCTGCCTGTGTTCCTTTTCCTGATCCTTGAGGACCGAGAACAACTAGAATTATATTGGATTTGGACATAAATTAAGTTTAAAGTGTAAAGCAAGAGCTGCGAATCAAGAATCACGAATTCTAGGAATCATGGATCAGGAATCCTAAATCCTAAGCACCAAGCACCAAATTCTTCAGCCACAGCTGATCCGCC
>PFNU01000042.1 GCA_002792135.1 bacterium (Candidatus Torokbacteria) CG_4_10_14_0_2_um_filter_35_8
ACCTTAATCTTTCTTCCTTTGTAGGAAATAATCCCTTTTTCTATTCCTGGTCAGCCTCTTCAAAAGTTTTAGGGGAAGGAATTATTGGAGACAGTACTCTTACTTTAGACAAATCTCTTTTCTCCCTAAGGGAAGATGGAGAAGTAGATCTTCCTGGTAGAGGAGCTTTTCTTATTGGTAGTCATGTTGGAGTAGAGTATAGTATTTTAGGAACAGAATCTTTTCTCCTCTACTATTCTTCTTTTATAGGAACTATTACAGAGGTTATTCTTACTCTTTCTTCTCCTTTAACTCAGATTATTCCAGACGAAACTCCAGTAAAGCTTCTTTCCTTTAAGGATCTTTTCTCTACTGAAGGAGTAAATAATCTTCAATATTTAGTTCTTGGAGAAGTAGATTTCTCTTGCGATACAAGAATTGAAGATCTTTCTGTTTTAGACGTTCGAAGAAATGGAGGATATATTAAGGAAGAATATCTTCTAGAATCAGTTCGGAAAGATCCAAGAGCTTTTTGGGCTTCTGAATTTGCTTCTCCGGGAGTTGGACAACCAGTTCCTGGATATTCCGCCGCTGTTGTAAAGATTCCTTTTACTATTCTTCAAGACTATGGTGGATCCTTCACTCTAGAGCAGATAGAGAGTATTGTAACTACTCGACATCTTGCTTCTGGTATTCTTCCGACAATTGTTCTCACTGGAGCAATCCCAGTTATTCTTTCTCTTGTAGCAACCTCTACAACAATTACCGTTTGCTGGGCTTCTGAAGGACCTGGATACACTTATAACGTTTATCTTTCCTCGTCTCCTGAAGGTTCTTGGGCTGAGGTTTATGAAGGTTCTAGTGGGGTTCCCTATGGGAGTTCTGGATATTCTTCCGGATACTATAGTGGTTATAGTGATTCTGGATATTATGGTTCAAGTTACTATAATAGTAGTTGTTTCACAATTACTAGCTTATTTCCTGGTGTAGTATACTATGTTGCAGTCTCTTCTATTTCTTCAAATGAAGTAGAGAGTCCCAAATCAATGGTTTGGGGAATTAAGACAAGGAGTAGTTAATGGCAGATATTGCAGTTACCGCAGCTCTAACTTCTGGTGGTAGTCCTATTCTTCTTCCGAAAATGTTTGGGAGGTTAGTCCTGGCAACATCTCTGATGTTATGGATATTTATATCTATCATAACTCATCCTCTAAACTGACTGGATGTAAGGTTTTTATTCAGCCAACAACATTGAGTGTATATCCAGGAACAGTTTCCGCCGTAGATGATTATGAGACTATTCTTCAGATGGGAACTGATGGCTATCCTTCAATTACCGGAAGTGGACTCTACATTAATATGAATTGCTCTGAAGGTTTTCCTGCTGCTAGTTGGACTCCATTTAGATATGGAGAGGGAGACCTTCTTACAACTGCGATCATAATCCCTTCGACGGCTATTAGTTTATTAACTGGAGAAGATGGTGAAATTCCAGCTCATGGTGAGATTCATATTCAACTTAGATTCGATGTTCCCGTAGCTTGGGATATAGCTCTGACTCCATACTTTGATTTTCAAATGACTAGAGAT
>PFNU01000032.1 GCA_002792135.1 bacterium (Candidatus Torokbacteria) CG_4_10_14_0_2_um_filter_35_8
TTTAAAGAAAACATCTAAGTGACCTTCGCCAAAAGAAGCAACAGTAGGACCAGAGGTTGCAGTTACTCCTAAGGATGCCCAACTACCCCAACTACTACCGTTATAATGGATTTGATATATCTTATTATCTGTACCTTTTGCGTAAACATAAATTTTATTGCTTGCTGGCCAGGAGATAGCATCAGGATCTGAGGTTATTTGTCCACCCAAAGACTGTGGTCCGTACCAGGTGCCATCTATATACCATCTATGCCATAAGGCATTATCTTTTCCTTTGTAGAAAACATCTAGGTGTCCGGAATACATTGAAGTAACTCCGGGGCCTGATGTGATTATATTTCCTAAAGGTGTCCAGGTATTCCACCTACTACCATCCCACCACGTTTGCCACAAAGGATCATTGCGGTCATCGCAGCCTTTTAGGATCTTTTTTCTTTGAAGTAAATTGCCTAAGCAGCGATATTGATCTGTCAATATTTCTGTGCCGCAATCTTGAATTAAATTATACGTTATTACAGGACTTTCAGTAGTACATTGACCACTAGAACATCCATAGTTTGTAGTTGTAATAACTTCTCTTAATTCACTCCCATAACACTTAGCCTCTTTTGTTACAGTAGGAGTGCCACAATTTGAGAGCCATTGATATTCCCATGCTCCTCCTTGCTCAACACAGGCGTTGTTTTGAATTACATAGTATTTATATTGTCTTTTCTTCCAGGTTTGCCAGGTGTTTTCAGCTGCATTCCAGTAGCAATAAGGAGAAGACCAGTCTGTGTAATAAGGATTAGGACAGGCCTTTTTTATTCTGAATTTTAAGATATCAATATTTGATTGGTGGGCATAAAATCCTACGGAGGGAATAGTGGTAGTAGAAGTTATAGTGGCACTTTGAAATGTAAAAGAAGCTGCATGTAAATAAAGCCACGAGTATTCAAGCGAAAAGGAGGGATCTGGACACCAATTGAGATCGCAATTAGAAGTACAGCAGAGGTATGTTTGAGGACCAGTTTCTCGGAACTTATAGCAAATTTTCGGACAATTTGCTTGAGTTGCAAGGCTTTCATTGGCTGGAGCTTTATCATTACCATCTGGGATTACTGTGTTTCCATTACCCATAACAATAGTTAAGTTTTCATTATCTTCACCAAAACCTGAACAATCTTGATATGATTGTCCACCATATATTCGTCCACAATAGGCAGGCCTGTCTTCTCTAATAGCTGCACAATCATATCTACAATCACTGTAAATTGGGTGAGTGGTTTCTCGGAGAGCACAAAAAGCTTTACACAAACCATTGTTCCCATACCAAGCTTGATATTCTATTTGGTATTGACCAGGTTCTAAATTTAATCCTGAAAGCATAACAGGGTAGTGTTGCTCGCCAACTTTACTGACATGCATGTATTTCTTGTTGTTATTGTCAACATATGTGTCCCAGACATTTGAAATATATTCTCCTTTTTGAGAAAGAGCAGAGCTATCTGCCGTAAACCATTCACTCCAACTTGTTCCTGGATCAAAAGTAATAGCAAAGGCTTTTTTGGAAAAACCAAAACACACCAAAGCTGCTAAAACAAAAGTAGTAAAAAGGATTATTCTTTCATATTTTTTTTCTTGCAAGGGCATTTCTTAAAAAATTTATTTAACAATAATTTTTCCTTTTAGATTATCATTATTATCAATAGTATATTCAAAAGTTCCTTCTATATTTATAGGCATGGTAACAATACTTCTTTGTTTTAGTTTATCTGATTTAATAAATCCTTCGCTTGTTAGCTGGTGTTCAGCCGAATCAGCATTAAACCAGCTTACACTCTCTCCTTTTTTGATTGTTACTTCTATAGGATTCAATTCTTCTTTCAAGATAGTCACTATAGGTCCTTTTGCTTTTAGCTCTTTTTCTAACTCTTCAGGGATAGATACTGTTACTTCTACATTTACATTTTGATTTTCTTGAGTTGGTGTTGATTTTTCTTCTTGAGGAAAGAGAGAACCATCTCTTCGGATAGCTATAAAAATAGCAACTCCACAGATAGCTATAACTAATATTAGAATAATCCAGGAGATTAAAGATTGGTTTAAAGAAGTTTTTTTGATATTGGGTTGAGGCATAGGTTTTTAAAATTCAAAATTAAAAGTGCAAAGTTCAAAAAATTTTTAATTAATAACAGTTGATTGAAGATTTGAAAATTGTTAATTGCAGGTTAAATTTAAAAATGAACAGCAAATTTGAACAGGAGGTTATAGGCTTGTATTAAGGAATTTTACGACTTCTTCTTTCTCTCGGTAGCCCATAAAAGAGTCTATTTCCTTTCCGTCTTTAAATAATTTAATAGTTGGAAAAGCTTCTATTTTTTGTGAAGTTTTGACAGATGAATTTTCTTGCGTGTTTACTTTAACGAATTTTACTTTACCTTCCATTTCTTCAGATAGATCATTAAAAACTCCCATAAACATTTTACAGAAGCTGCACCATGGCTCGAAAAACAAAACTAGAGCTGGTTCGGTTGACTCTGCTACTTCCTTGTCCCAGTCATTTCCATTGATTAATTTTAGATTTTTTCCTTGTTTATTGATTTTTTCTTGGTCGTCTTCTGAAGATTCTGACTCTTCTAAAGTATACTCCTCTTGGGGTGTTTTATGTCCTAGTACTTCTGGGTTATTTTCTGTATTGCAAGGATCACAGATATTTTCACAAATCTTACTTTTGTAATTTATAAAAAGAAGCGTAGTAGATGAGATAAGGAGAATTAGAGCACTTGCGATCCAGGGGAAAGTTTGAAGCCGAAAGAAAGGCTTTCTTTCTTTAGTTGTCTGGTTTTCTAAAGTTTGAGCATTAGAAATTTTTTGTGTTGAACTAGATTTCTCTTTTTTAGATTCTTCCATCTATTTAATAATTAACTAAAAAATTAAAGATTAATAAATTACATCCACTCTTCTTTGTATTTTACCATATGTACCGGTAGAGTAAATATATATTTTTTCTGTGGCTTCATTGACCTGATAAATATGATAGCCGCGTTTTAGACATCCTGATTTATCAGATAGACAGCAAAAAGGATCTTGTAGTAATTCAATGGGATCTCCATCTTCAGTTACTTCGAAATTAGAATTAGGGAAACCAGTTGAAGTTACATTAAGACACCATTCATTCTCCGTACCTTGTTCAAAACAATAATTTACCGTTGCTGTAACCGCGTTGTCAGGATTATCAGGATCGTAAGGTGTATGTTGTTCTTCGAGTACTTCTCCTCCTATGGGTGATTTTCTTACGATAAAAGCATGAGCATCACGTTTTTTTATTGTTTCTATTGGAGCATTACTAATTCCCAAGGCTTCCTTAAAAATACTCCAGTATTCCTGCCATGCTTCTTCATAGCATACTCCACTGTCGTTAATTCCGCCTACTACTATAGTACCCGCTGGGATATGCTGTACCTTGTCGACTAACTCAGCTACTACGTGAGGAGGATTAGGAGTATCGCCACATGAGTCATAGCAGCTTACCTCTAGTACTTTTCCTATATCTTCTCTTTTTCGAAAAGCCTCATAAGACCAGCTTGTGTTATTAGGAAGAAGACCCGATTCTTCTCCGATAGGGGAATCTGGAGGCACAAGCGGTGCTTCTTTTACACCACTTCTTATATCATATAATGCTTTTTCCGCACCGCTTTCTGCTGCGAAATATGCTTTTGTAGAATGGACGATATTTCCGGACATAACAAGTTCCCTTGCTGTAAGACCAGATATAGCAAGAGTTATTGCTAAGGTAACCGATAAAAGGAGGATTGCAGTTATCAATGTAGCACCTTTTTGTTTTTCTTTGATATCTATTTTATTCATTGTGACATAATATAAGTTTTAATTAACTTTCTGGTTCTTCTTTTTCTTTGTAAAGATGAGAGGAAATAGTTGTCTGAAGGGTAATCTCGCTTCGTTTTTTAATATCTGTTGCGCTTCCCGACTCTAAAACTAAAGAGATAGTTACTCTAGATTGTTCAGCAGGATTTCCTATTATAAAAGGATCTAAAGCGGGGGAAATATAGAAGTTAACCTTTTTTACTCTGACCGACTTTTGATTTAATTGATCTTCTTGTCCTTCTTTCCTAATCTTAATATTTTCTCCTTCTTTTAAGAACTCGATTTGGTTTCCATCTTGATCAATAATTATAAGTATATCGATAGGCATAGGTTCAGTTTCAAGATCCATCCCATTTTCTTTATAGTAAGCATAATCAATTTCACCCATTCTGAAATTTCTAGCAGTAGTTTCAAAAATATATCTTCCATCTTGCATACAGCGGCGGAAACTTGAATTTCGTATTTGTCCTGCAACAATAGTAAGAAATATTGTAACAAAAATAGCGCTTATAATACCAAAGATAGCAAGACTTATCAATATTTCGATAAGGGTAAGGCCCTTGTTATTTGCTTTTTCTAATAAGAAAAATTTTCTCATCTTATCTTAAGGTTTCCACCAATTATAAAGATCATTATCTAAGGTAATTTCTCTTGTGTTGTCTTTTTCTTGCCATTGCACTTTGACTGAGACTTGCTTTTGGACATCAGAAATTGTCTTGATTGTTACAAGTCTTCTAAGTGAAGTAGGAGTTCCACTAGGAAAGTTATTAAGGTAAAGACTGTCTTCTTCTGAAAAATAGATCTGGCAGCGGGAATCATTGATATCGCTTACGGGTTCTAGCACCCACTCATTAGTATTTGGGTCAAAAACTGTAATCACACGATCTTCTGGGCTTCCTTCAATACCCTGATCCCATAGCGTGCTTCCAGTTTCGTCATTCTCAAGCCAGTTACTGTCTCTTGTATTTCTTATTACCTCTAAAGACTCTCTTGCCAAAGATACTGCAATTACTTCTTGTCTAGAATGTCCTTGAATAGAAATAGTAAAAGTTATAAGACTCACACAGGCAAGTAGTCCCACAGTGATTACTGACATAGCAATAATTGTCTCTACGAGACTTTGCCCTTTATTGTTTGCCTTGAAAAAAAAGTAATCCATAGAAGTTTTATTCTATCTCTATTTTGCCAGAGACTCTATAAAAAGTTATTTGTTTAACCCTATCTCCTAATAAAGGATCATCAATCTTAAGCTGTATTGATACTTTTTGGTTATCTGCGGAACCATCAATATAAGATGTGCTAGCGAAAGGAGGGACGAAGAAAATACTTACTATCCCATTTCCTTTTTCGAAAACAGTGCCGTCGGTAGTAGTTATTTTAATGCTCGTAATATCAATCCCTGAAGGTAAGTAATAGTCTCTTATTCTCCCATCCCCGGAATCAAAACACTTGTTATTATCAAGATCAGAAAAAATAAAAGCCTTGCTTATTCCACCAGCGTTAGATATATAGGCTCCATATCCAAAAGATTCTGTAGGGGTTTTCTCAATGCTCATAGAAAGATTTTGTGCTTCTCTTGTGATAGTGACGATTTCTTCTGCTGCGAATCTTAATTTGTTGATTTTCTGTTTAGTCCTATAATTTGCCAATAAAAAAACAGAGATTATCCCAATAATAGTAACAACTATTAAAATCTCTATAAGTGTAAAACCTTCTTCCTTTGTCCGCCGGAGGCGAACTACGGAGGACAAGCTTTTTCTTCTTTGTCTGTAATAGATTACAGAAAGTAAAGTCCTTTCTCTAGTGGACTTATGGGAGAAATGTTTTTTAAAACAAGATAAAAGCATCTAGATTGTATCCGCAAGATTATAAATAGGCATAAGAATGGCAGAGACTAGTAGCCCTACTGCAATACCCATTACAACTAAAAGTACAGGTTCAATAAGAGATGCGAATTGCTTTAGGATGTGATCTACTTCTTTGGCAAAAAATTCAGCAATTTGCTTGCATGAATTATCAAGTTTTCCTACCTCTTCGCCTACAGAAATCATTTGAGTTACAAGAGGGGGAATCACCCCAGGAAATTTACTGAAGCTGTCTCCAATTGATTTACCTCCCTCAACATCATCTGCAACTTGAAGGAGAACTTCTTTATAAACCACGTTTCCTACGACATCTGCTGTGACTTTTAGAGCTCTAAGAATAGGAAGGCTACTTTCTATTAAAATACCTAGATTTCTTGTTAGTCTTGTGAGGTATACTTTTTGAAAAAGAGGGCCAATAATAGGCAATTTTAATTTAAGTCTATCAAAAGAATCTTGACCTTGTTTACTTTTTAGAGAAGAAGCAATAAATGCGCCAGCTAAAAATATGAAGGCAAGAATAAGCCACCAAAAGCTTTGCATAAAATGTGCTACCCAGATTAATATTCTTGTTGTGAGAGGGAGCTCTACATTACTTTCTTCAAAAATGCTTATTAATTGCGGGAGGGCAAAAGTGACGAGAATAAAACCTACAACAAAGATGGATACCAAAATAAATCCTGGGTAGGCGAGAGCGGTTTTTACTTCAGAGTTTAAGTCGTAGTCTTTCTCCATTTGTTCTGCTACTGATTCTAAAATTTCTCCTAATCTTCCTGATACTTCTCCAGATTTGACAATGTTGATGAAAAAAGGAGAGAAAACCTCGGGAAATCTGCCGAAGGCATCAGAAAGATTAGATCCTCCTGTGACTTCATTTTTTACTTCTTTAACTATATCTTTTAGATAAGGGTTTTCAGTTTGGAGTTCTATTGTTTTTAAAGCTCTGATAATAGGAAGATTGGTATTTACTAAAATAGCGAGCTCTTTACAAAAAATAACCAGATCTTTTGCTTTTATTTTTTTCATAAAAGGAATAGAGATTTGGAATCTAGCTTTCTTCTCTTCCTCTTTTAGAGAAGTTACTGTAAGTTTTCTCTCTTGGAGCTCTTTGATTGCAGCATTTTCTGAAGCAGCGATTATTTTTCCTTGTTTTTGATCACCCTTGGAAGCGGTTGCTTGGTAAATGTATGTAGGCATCTTGGATAAATGCAAAATTAAAAATGTAAAATTAAAAAAAGGAATTAGGAATCAGGAATTTGGAATTAGGGAGTCTAGAATTGGGAATTATGAATCTGAAATTTAGTCCGCCTGCGGTGGATTAGTTATTAGTCATCTATTCTGGGAACGTACTACGTCCCTAGGGCGGATTGGAAATTTGCAGAGTTTAGTGCTCTGAGCTTCTTTTTCTTAATATACTAACTTTCCTGAAAATAAACACTTGCGCCTACTGTAAAATTATAACTAGATTCTGAATTAATAGATGTTAGTTGGATTGAATTGATATCTATAATGCGATTACTTTTTTCGATGTTTTCGAGGAATTTTTTAAAACCCTCATAAGATCCCCCGATTTCTATTGTAAAATTTACTTTGTTTATCCCATTTTCTTCTGCTATTTCTTTACGTTCAATTAGGTTACAAAAAACTTTTGATTCTTGAGCGATCTGATTAATTTGACGGATAATAAGAGCAACTTCTTCTTCTGTAGGGATGCTTTTTTCAATTGCTTCTTCATCTGCTTTCCTGGTATTGTATTTTGTCTGCAATTTTTCTAGGTCTTCTACTGTTTGCGCTTTTACTTCAATTTCTTTCTGTTTATTGGTAATTTCTTGCGATCGTTCTTTGAGCTGATTATATAATGGGATGTACAAGAAGTACACAAAAATAATAACTATAAGGCCTGTTCCTAAAGTGAGAATAGAATCGAAGATTGTTTTTCTCTGCATAAGACAAATTCAAAATTTAAAATGTCTGCTCCGCCTGAGGCGGACGGACCAGCCTGGGGCTGGCAAAATTCAAAATTGTTAGGAACTAGGGGCCAGTGGCTAGAAATTCTAAGCACTAAATCCGAGATCCTAAACAAATTCTAATATCTAAATTCAAAATTCTAAAGCACGTATTACGTGCTAAATAAATTGTTTTAGATTTTGGTCATTTGAATTTTGTGCTTGTTTAGCCTGTAGGACGGGCTTTAGGATTTAGAAATTCGGATTTAGGATTTTATTGTCTACAAGGGACGTACTACGCCCGAGCCAAAAAGCTAATTACTACAACCTGCTGATTCTCTTATTGATTTGGTTGAGTAGTTGGTTGGGATTGGGGGTTTGGGCTAGGGGTTTCTGATTTTGGTTTCTCTATGAGAATAATATCAGAAAGTGTAACTTCTAGATTAAATACTATCCCTGGTTTTGTGCCTTTGCCGAAGGCATCTTCTGTCCAGCTAGCCTGTTGAAATTCTACTTTTTCTACTCCTTTTTCGTCTTCCAAAGCTGCGATTTGTTTTGCTACTAAGTCGTAATTAGAGGTTGCACCAGCTAGGCTGATAGCGTTTTTCTTTGCTAGCTTTTTCTGGGTTTTAGTTTTTTTGCTCTTGTTGTCTTCTTGTTCTGCAGTAGCGAATTTTGTAAATTGGACATTTTTTAAGGTTGCGTTTTCAAAGCGAGAGACAAGATAAGACCAGTGGACATGTTTTGCAAGAATTCTTTCTAGGTTTGTAAGTTTTTTCTGAAGAAGTTCAGCTTTTTCTCGCATTTCTTTATAGGAGTCAATGGTTTTGTCTAATTCTGCAATTTGGTCATTTGTAGATTGAAGCTTTTCTTCTTGCATTTGGCCATAGAAAAATATAGCGCCATATATTCCTACTAAAAGAATGATAGCAATAAAAGCAAAAGTAAATGTACCACTAAATATTTTACTAGGTCTTGCTTCTTCTTGCTGTTCTGGTAGGAGGTTGATTGAGGAAGATAGCGATTTTGGTCTTGGTGGTTGAGACGAGGGAGGAGATGGTTGCATATAAGTGCAAAGTTTAAAATGCAAAATTCAAAAATAAGAATTAAGAGTATTTAGTTCTTAAGATTTGAGGTGTAGATTAAAAACAA
>PFNU01000122.1:0-3532 GCA_002792135.1 bacterium (Candidatus Torokbacteria) CG_4_10_14_0_2_um_filter_35_8
AGAAGAAAAACCTTATTTTGATTTTGAAAAAGAGAAGAGAAGGGAAAAGAGAGAGGAGGAGAAAAAGGTTCTATCCAAAGAAGCTGAAGAAAAAAAATCATATTTTGATCTTACAAAAGAAAAAAGGGAATTAGAAAAGGAGCTGGAAAAAAAGAAGATATTACGTGGTGCTTCTAAGCAAAAAGCCGAAGAATTTGTCAAAAAAGAAAAACCCGAAAGAGAGACTTTTAAAAGCGTTGGAGAGATTATAAAAGAAAACAGGGTATTTTTAGATTATAGAGGAGGAAAGGAAGAGAAATTTGAAGAGAAGGAAGAATTTCCAAAATCAAAAGTTCTTTTTCAAGATGATAAAAATGAGAATTCTTTAGAACCTAGTTTTAAAAAAAGTGGAGTAAGGGTAGGAGAGAAGACTTATGGTTAAGTTATGGTTTTGCCTCTTTTACCTCACCTGGCCTTTCCTTATAAAGGAGAAGAACACCGCGTCTTATTCCTAAGATACTCCTAGAATTCTAAAACTTATTTTAGGCTCTAAATCCCCTAATTCCTGATTCTAAAATTCCTAATTCCTTCTTCTTTCTTGCTCTAGTTTAAAAATTATTCTATATTATAAGTAACTTGGAATTTATAAAATAAACCTATGCAAAAACCATCAAAAAAACCAGGAAGGTATCTTCTTAATGCTGTTATTATTGTAATTTTTATTTTAAGTGCTGTCTCGGTATATCAATTTAGTTCTTCTAAAATCAAAAAAGACGATTCTTATGAGGTTATTGAAGATGAGCTGATTGTTAAATTCAAATCAGGAAGACCTTCCGACAATCTTTCTTCTATTTATAAAGTAAAAGGCCCAAGAGAGATCGTCAGAGTAGAAAAAATTTTTAAGAAAAAAATAGGAATTGAGGAGGAGTTAGATAATTCTTATGAAGAGAAACTTTCTTCAAAAATCTATAAGATAAAACTTTCTTCAAAGGATAATGTTAAAAAAATTAGCACAAGGCTCTCTCGAGATCCTAATATAGAATATGCAGAGCCTAATTTTAGAATGAAGGTAGCAAAAGTAACTCCTAATGATACTTATTATAGTCTGGGCTATCAATGGCCGCTTGATACAATAAAAGCTTTAGATGCCTGGGATATAGAAAAGGGATCGGGAAGTATAGTTATTGCTGTTATTGATACAGGAATTGACTGGGATCACCCGGATTTAGATGGCCATATTTGGGTAAATACCGCTGATCCTATAAATGGTGTTGATGACGATTTGAATGGCTATATAGATGATTATCGGGGTTGGGATTTTGTAGATACTACCCAGCCGGTTTATCCTGGTGAAGATGGGACGATTGAGGATAATAATCCCATGGACTTTTTTGGACACGGTACTTTTTGTGCAGGGATAATTGCGGCGGAAACCAATAACAGCCAAGGAATAGCAGGAACAAGCTGGAATAGTCAAATTATGAGTATTAGAGCGGGCTATACTGGCGCTGATGGCCAGGCTTACTTAGAGAATGATGATTCAGCAAGAGCTGTTAGCTATGCTGCAGAGCTGGGCGCTGATATTATTAATATGAGTTGGGGATCTCCTGTCTATTCAATTATGCTAGAGGATGTTATGAATTATGCTGAAAATCTTGGATCTCTTTTGATTGCCGCATCAGGAAATTCTAATACTTCTCAGGTTTTTTATCCCGCAGGGTTTTCGTCAGTAATGTCAGTTTCCGCAACAGATCAATATGATAGCAAAGCAAGTTTTAGTAATTATGGATCGTGGATTACGGTATCAGCTCCAGGAAAAGATATTTGTTCTACTAATTTTAATAATAGTTATGGAATAGGGGATGGAACATCTTTTGCAGCACCTTATGCTTGCGGAGTTGCCGCTCTTATTAAATCTCAGAATCCTTCCTGGACTCCTAATGAAATTTGGGCAAAACTGGTTAGTAGCGCCGATAATATAGATAGTGTGAATTGGGGATATGCGGGACTCTTAGGTGCAGGGAGGGTAAATGCTCTTAATGCAGTAACGAGAGCAACTTTAAGACTTTGGGGAGCTGATCGTTATGATACAGCTATTGATATATCTAAGGAGATGTATTCTTCAGGTTCTACAAACGTGGTTTTGGCACGTGGTGATAATTTCCCTGATGCTTTAGCTGGGGCAGGTCTTGCAGATTCACAGAACGCGCCTCTTCTTATTACTCCTAAAACTAGCTTAGATTATGATATTGAAAATGAGATTCAAAGGCTAAACCCTAGTAAAGTTTATATCTTAGGAGGAGAAGGTGCATTAAGTGCTACTGTGAAGTCTAGAGTAGAAAATATAGGATTCTATACTGAGAGAGTTTGGGGGCAGACTAGATTTGAAACTTGTATTGAAATTATGGAGAAGATTTATAATAAAAATTCAGTAACTAAGGTATTTATTGTTACTGGCATGGATTTTGCCGATGCCTTGATCTCTACACCGGCAGCCTATAAAGAAAGTGCTCCAATGCTTCTTTCTACGTCTAGTTCTCTTCCTACCTCTGTTAAAACTTATCTTTCATCTCTTCCCAACTTAAACACTATTTACATTATTGGAGGATATAGTGCAATTTCTTCTAATGTAGAAAATGAACTTAAAGCATATGGAAGTGTGGGTAGAATATATGGGATAAATTCATATGATACCTCTACCCAAGTTGCGCAGACTTTCTTTTCTAATCCAGAAAAATTAGTAATTGCAAGAGCAGATGATTATCCTGATGCTTTGTGTGGTGGTCCGCTTGCAATTAAGAATGATGCACCAGCTCTTCTCACATCAAAAAATAATCTTCCTACTGAATTACAAAATTACATCTCTAGTAACTTTTCCTTTAACCCCGCATCCAGTGTAATTTATATTTTAGGAGGTACTGGTGCGATATCGGAGAATGTTGTGAATGAAATAGATGACATAGTACTCTGAGTTTTTAGTATTGTCTTCAATTTTGGCCGTAGAATTAGAAATGATTTTAGATACGAAAGGCTGCAAATTTCTAATTTCTGAATTTCTAATTTCTAATTAAACCCCTATTAAAGAATGACCAATGTCCAAAAAGGCTACGTCATCCTGAATTCGCCGGAGTCCGCCTTAAGGCGGACAACAAGGTGGATGAAGGATCCACGCTTACCCAAAGACGTTGCAAGATCCAACGGAATCCTTCACTCCGCTGCGGCTCCGTTCGGGATGACAGGGTATTTAGAAAGTTCGTATAGAATTCGTATTTCACTTGTCCACTGAAGCAAAAGCGAAGGTGGATCCGTGTAGTATTCGCATAATTTGCATTGCTTTTAGCTCTACTTTAGCTCTACATTTTTAGTTTATGTCTTGAAAAAATGTCTCAAAAGAATCGAAACAAAGAAATAGCTCTTCTAATTCTCATTACTTGCGGGCTTTTAATAGTGTTTTTTGTGAGCGGTTATCTTTTTTATAGGTTTATAATACCATTTGTTAGAAGAGATAAAGGTGGAAATGAAACTATCTGCACCATGGACGCAAAAATTTGTC
>PFNU01000122.1:3587-8675 GCA_002792135.1 bacterium (Candidatus Torokbacteria) CG_4_10_14_0_2_um_filter_35_8
GCAAGAAGGTGAAGAAGATAGCGGCGAGGAAGAAATTAATGAAGAGGGCAGTAAAGAGAATAAAGGTGATAGCCCAGAAGAAGAGAAAAAAGATGAAGAACAGAAAGGTGGTATACTGATAGCTTCATTAGGACCAAGTTTTGTTAAATTAGAATGGCAGGATGCTAGCAAGAATTCTAAATACAAAATTTATCGCGCTTCTTCTTCAAGTGGAAACTGGACTCTTCTAAGTACTAGTACACTTTCGTTAAAGAAAGAATTTTACGATTTTAATCCTAGTAAAGGAGCAAATTATTATAAGGTGGAAAAACTTGACAGCAGTGGAAAAAAAGTGGAGACTTTTGGACCGAGCGGACTAGTCACTGTCCCGGATTAGGATTTTAAATGTTAGTACATTATACTTCTAAGTAGCTCCAAGTTCTAAAGACTGCAAATATCCAATTAATAATTTCCAATCCGCCCTGGGCGGATTAAATCCCAATGACTTAAATGACCAATTTTTTTAGGTTTTAGGTTGTAGGTGATAGGTTTTAGAAAATAAAGAGTATTAGATATCTTTTAACTTTCTACCTGATTCCTAAATCTTGATTCTTTTTCATAAGGCTCTTCATAGACAATGTATAAAGAGGTGAGCTAGAAGTCTTAAATGTAATCTTAGATCTTGAACCTCAAAATGAGTATCAAAAACTTTAAAAGAATAATTTATCTCTTACTAGTTTCTGTCATATTAGTAGGGGTTTTTAACTTGTCATCGAAAAATAGCCAACTACAGGCAGGTGCAATATACGATAAAAATAATATTATTTCTGATGAAGAATACACAGATGCTTTTGCGATGAGTAAGAATGAAATCCAGAAGTTTTTAGAAGATCATGGAAGTATCCTGGCAACATGGAAAGACACAAAAAACACCTATGATCATGATGATAAAACTATACTTCATCAAGCAACAGGGATGAGTGCCGCAGAGGTTATTTATAAAGCATGCATTGGCCAGATTTCCTCTGGAGATGGCCCTTCTGATTATGTTCAAGTAAGAGTAAACCCTAAAGTAGTTTTAACTGTTTTGCAAAAAGAGCAAAGCCTTATTACCTTGCGGCCAGACAGAAGACTTGGTGGCACTTCTACAGTACTGCCACAATCTGAAGTCCAAAGAAGACTTAACTGGGCAATGGGTATGGGTTGTAATGAAGGATCAACAGACGCCACAAGAGATTGGAAGTATAGAGGATTTTACCAACAAATAGGATACTATGGAGTTTGGCAGCTTGCCTGGAATGCTAAAAGGGCTAGCTTAGGTTATTCTAATTTTCAAGTAGGGCAGACCATGTATTTTGATGGAGTAAAAGTCACTTTTGAAAACGGTGCTACAGCAGCTTTATATCGTTATACCCCTCATGTTGGTGAAGGTGGAGGTGGTCCAGAAGGTCAGGGCGGAAATTATGCTTTTTGGCGAATTTATAATTCCTGGTTTGGATGGCAGGATGCAGCAATCGAAAGAATAGCAGGCTATGATCGTTTCCATACCGCAGTTGCTATTTCTCAGAAGATGTTTGCGGGTAATATAGAGAATGTGATTTTAGCAACTGGGTGGGAGTATGCTGATGCCTTGGTTGGAGCCTCTTTTGCCGCTAAGAAAAATGCTCCTCTACTTTTGACGTATAAAGATAACATACCTGTCTCAACTTATAATGAGATTTCTAGACTTAATCCTAAAAACATTTATGTCTTAGGAGAAGAAGGTGCAGTATCAAATACTGTGATTTCCAAACTTGCACCTTTAAATAAAAACGTAGAAAGAATAGGAGGGAAGGATAGGTATGAGACTAATACCTTAATTAACAACCTAATTTATCCTGATAAAAGCAGTATTAAGATGGTATTTATAGTAACAGGTGAGGATTTTCCCGATGCATTGGGCGCCACAGGTCCTGCCTATAAAGAATCTTCCCCAATTGTACTTGCCCAAAAAGACAGTATTTCTTCCGCTTCTGAAAATTATCTAAAAAGTTTATCTTCTTTAGAAAAAATCTATATTGTTGGTGGAGAAGGTGTAATTTCTAAGAGAGTAGAAGAAGATTTAAAAAAATATGCAAGTACTGTAAATCGACTTAATAGATCAAATAGATATGCAACCTGTGCAAGCCTTGCAGAGAGATTTTATGCAGATCCTAAAAAAGTGATTGTCGTATCTGGTGAGAATTTCCCTGATGTTCTAGCAGCAGGACCCTTATCTATTAAAGAGGATATTCCTATTATTTTGTCTTTAGAGACAAGTTTTCCAAAAGAATCAGCAGATTATTTAAAAGATAGTACCCGAATTTCTTCTTCTGATATTGGTACGATTTACCTAATTGGCGGATCTGGTGCTGTTTCTAATGTAGCAAAAATGCAGATACTTGGTGCGATATAGAGCCTTTGATATTCTGCTTTAAGATCTAAATCTAGTTCGAATACCCTTAGAAAGTTAGAAGAGGGTATTTTAGAATTAAGAGTTAAAAATCCCAAATCTCAAACAATATCCAAATTCCAATTTCTTAAATTCAAAACTAATTGTTTAGAATATTAAGGTTTTGGTAATTGGTGCTTGTTTGAGATTTGATGCTTGATATTTGAAATTTTTCGAAACGGACAGTGTTTGGTACTTAGAATTTTAAACCCCTAACCCCCTAACTACGCTGTAACAAAAATTTTTATCTTTCGTTAGAATTAATAAGAGACGACAAATGTTTAATCTCTTTCGTTCTAAGAAAAAAGCCGAAAAAGATAGTCTAAAAAAGCAAGAAAAGAGAACTATATTTCTTGTTAGGAAAATAAAAAATGGAGATACTGATGCCTTTTCAGAGCTTTATGATATTTATATAAATCCTATTTATAAATATGTTTTTCTACGAATATCCGATCCAGAAGAAGTACAAGATCTTTGTCAAAAGATTTTCTTGAAAGTCTGGAATGGACGGGAAAGTTTTAAGGAAGATCAAAAAGGATTTTTCTTTACCTCTTGGGTTTTTAGAATCACTCGCAATGTAATTATTGATCATTACCGTACCAAGAAGACAAATAAGATAAGTTTAGATGTTAAAGAGAATTTTGCAAAAGTTTCTTTAGTACATAAGGTAGATAATGAAGGTATAAAAAATTTAGAAAGAAAATCGTTAAATAAAACACTAATAAGTGCTGTTAGAAAGCTCCCAGAATCCGAACGTCAAATTATTGTTCTAAAATTTATTGAAGGTTTTAACAATAAAGAGATTTCAGAAATTTCTGAGAAGAGCCAAGGGGCAATAAGAGTTTTGCAATTTAGAGCATTAAAAAAGTTATCACAGCTACTTTCTAATAAGTTATAGAAATTCTATCTACTCGGGTAGGGTAAGTCCTCTTCGACTAGCCCGGGCGATCCTAGAAAAAGATTATTATATTAACCGTTATCTTAAGTCCTCACGAGGCCAGACCCGTAGTACGGGTCCAGTCAGAGAGGACTTACCTTACCCCTATTTTGAGACCTGCTAAATTATAGAAAAATGGATTTGAAAAATGACAAGAAAAAATTTATTTTAAAGGAAGAGATTATAGAAGGAGAAGAAAACTACCAATATCTTATTAAAAACCTTTCTTTTCTTTCTGGTTTAGATATAGATTTTTTTGCAGAGGAGAAAATTAAAAGAAAAGTATTTTTAAGAATTGAAGGTGCGAAGGTACCTTTTATTCAAAGTCAAAGATTGCTAGAGAACTTTAAGGCATTTTTCTCTTTCTGGAAGGTTTTAAGATATAGTTTTGTTATCCTTATTTTCTGTGCTATAAGTAGTGGGGTGGTCTTTGCATCTTTGGAAAGCCTACCTAGCGAGCCTTTATATCCTATTAAAAGAGCGTTTGAAAAAACACAGCTTGCTCTGGCTTTCAGTGATGCTAAGAAAGCTGAGGTTTATTTAGAGATTGCCAAAAAAAGGTTAAATGAAATTGATAGAATTTTAGCAACTTCTACAAACGACGAAGAGGCGGAGGCAATGCTTGCTATTGCTCTAAAAGATTATAAAGAAAACATTGGCAAGGTAGTTCAAATTGCAATGGCCAGTAAAGATCCTGATTTATTGAGAAGTTGTGGTATTTCAATCAGTGAAAACGAACTTGTTCTTTCTGGTATTGCTAAGGGAGCATCTGACAGTACAAAAAATGAACTGGAAAAAACAGATAAAGTTACCAAAGATAGTCAAAACCAAATCTCAATTCTTAAAGAAGATCCTTCTTATAAAGCTTTTGAAGAAATAGAGAGTTTAGAGAAACTAATTTTCAGTTTAAAAGAGAAGATGTCTTCAGGCAAGACACCACTTTCTAAAGTTGATCAAAAAATCTTAGAACAAGATCTTGAGAGTTGCAAAACCAGTCTTAAGAGAGCAGAAGCACTTTATCAAGAAAAGTCATTTAATAAAGTTCTGTCTTTATGTAAAGAGGCAAGTAATCTCGCTAGAGATTGTAATACATATTTAGAGCTCACTTTTTTATATCAAGAGAAAAAGAGAACGCTAAGAGAGAAAACAGGTTATACACTAGAATTTAGCTTTGAAAATCAAGTGAATGTTCAAGAAGTAGAACAGTATCTTAAAGCTGCGAAGATTGATTTAGACTTAGTACCAGCTTTCTTAGGCAAAAAAGATTTTGCAAAAGCCGAAAGTATTATTGGAAAAGTAGATAGCCAAATTGAAAAAGCAGACTCTTTGCTTTATCAGCTTGCGAAATCTTGTCTTGACCAACGAATATCTAAAATTAAAAATCTTGCAAATATCTTAGAATCCTGTATTCAAAAAAGCGGAAACCAACATCTTGATAACGGGAAAGACCTTGAGACTTATTGTTCTGATATTAAAGAAGTTTTAGATAGAGTTCAGGTTTTTTATAATAAAGGTCAGTATTTCGAAGCTTTAGATTATATTAGTGTTCATTTGGGTGAACTTTCGAAGCTTCAGAGTATGATTGAGAATTCACTTTCTAGTTTATAGAATAGTTGGAATCTTGAGCTCTTCTTTTAACCTCACCTAGCCTCTCCTTGTGAAGGAGAGGAACACTACCACCTCACTTCTAAAACAAGTACAG
>PFNU01000116.1:0-6284 GCA_002792135.1 bacterium (Candidatus Torokbacteria) CG_4_10_14_0_2_um_filter_35_8
CATGCTCATACAAGGAATATATATGGCGGGATACAAGCAAATCCCAAGTCGCGTTTCTTAAAAGAGATTCCAGAGGATTTAGTGCAGGATGTTGGTTGTATAGGTGGTAATGGTAGTAATAGTAGAGACGCGATTAATCGCGTCTCTAAGAATGAGAAAAACCCTAAACCTAGTTTCAAAGATGGAGACAAAGTTTCTCACCCGTCTTTTGGAGAAGGTATTATTATAAATGTAGAGGATGATATTGCAATGGTGGCGTTTTCAGGAAAAGGAGTTAAGAAAATGTCACTGGATATTGCGCCTTTGAAGAAAATAAAATAAGAACATTGAATTGTCTTGGACTCTAGGTCTGTAAATATCCAATTAACAATTTCTTCAGCCGCAGCTGATCCGCCGAAGCATAGCGAAGGCGGAAATCAAATTCCAATGTCCAAAGACAAAATGTCCAAAAATAACATTATTTTAGTATAAATATTAGGTAGAGATGTAGAATTTTGCGCTCTACATATAATTTTGTATGTTTACCGCGAGAACGCGCCATGGCACGTTCCTACGATTATTTTTAAAAACCTGTTATAATATAGGAAATCTGGAAATTTTCTGTTCTCTATGGATATTTTGAAAAATCAGAGATTTATTTTCGTCGTTTTCTTTATTGTTTTTCTCTTTGGGGGAATTTTTTTATTTGTTTGGAATAGAGAAAGGGTTCTAAATGCCCAGAAAAAGCCTGTAGAGATTACAATTTTTGATAATGGTTTAGAGATGAATTTTCAGACCTCAGAGGAAACTGTAGAAGATTGTGTTAGTTCTGTGGATTTAAATTTAAAAAACGAAGACAAAATATTTCCTTCTCTTGATGAAGAAGTAAGGCCGGGATTACAGATTTTTATAAAAAGAGCAAGAGAAGTTACAGTATCTTATGATAATAAGAAAGAGGCTTTTTATTCGATAAGCGATGATGTTTTAGATCTACTTTCTGAACAAGATATAAGCCTTGCACCTTTGGATAAAGTTATTCCATCTAAAAACACGCCATTATACAATGGGCTTAAAGTTACTATCACAAGAGTAAAAGAAGCTGAGATTAAAGAAAAAAAAGAGATTTCTTTTAAAACTGTTCATGAAAATGATTCTAGTATGTTACGAGGGAAAACTAAAGTTGTTCAGAATGGTATAAAAGGCTCAGGAGAGTTGGTTTACAAGATTACTTATGAAAACGGTAAAGAGGTAAAAAGAGTTTTAGTTTCTAATAGTATTAAAAAGAGACCCCAGGATAAGATTATAAAAAAAGGCACTAAGCTTTTGATTGGTAAGGTGCTGAAAGGGGAAGCGAGTTGGTATTGTAGAGGTTGCGGGATGATTGCTGCATCAAGAGATTTTGCTCCCGGAACTACTCTTAGAGTATCTAATCTTGCAAATAGCAAGAGCGTTTTTGTTAGAGTTTCTAGCTTCGGACCAGCGTATCGGTCAAGAATTCTTGATTTGAGTTATGAAGCCTTTGCGAAAATTGGGTCGCCGTATGAGGATGGGGTGATTAGTGTGAGGGTGGAGCAGATATTAAATTAAGAATCGAGGCTAAGAATCATAAGCCAAGATCTTTAAATCCCAAATTTCAAATCACAAATATTAAACAAATTCTAAATTCCAATTTCTTAAATTCAAAACTAATTGTTTAGAACGTTAGGATTTTGGTAATTGGTGCTTGTTTGAAATTTGGTGCTTGGGACGTAGTACGCCTTGGTGCTTGAGATTTTTACTACTTATATGAGTCTTTGTTCCCCAAAAAAAGTTAAAGAACTTCTTCAGAAGTATGGTTTAAGTCCAAATAGAAATCTTGGGCAGAATTTTTTGATTGATGGAAATGTTTTAGAGAAGATTATTAAAGCGTGTGAAATTCAAGAGGATGATGTTATTTTGGAAGTTGGTGCAGGGCTTGGAACTTTAACTCAAGAGTTAGTGAAGAAAGCTAGGAAAGTTTTAGCAGTGGAAGTTGATAAAGGACTTTTTAGAATCTTGAAAGAAAATTTAAAAAACCTTAAGAATGTCGAAGTTATTAATGAAGATATTTTAGATTTTCAGATAGAAAAATACATTAAAGAAAATTATCGGATTATTGCAAATCTTCCTTATCAAATAAGCTCTCCTTTTTTAGAGAAGTTTTTGTTGTCTAACCGAAGAGGAGGTGATGTCACCTTGCCCTCACGACTTGATCTTCTTGTGCAAAAAGAGTTTGCCGAAAGATTATATGCAAAGCCTCCAAGGATGAACAAACTTGCGGTTTTTGTGCAGTTCTTTACTGATCCAAAAATTGTTTTTCAGGTATCACCTAATTCATTTTATCCTACCTCAGAAGTTTGGTCTTCATTTATAAAAATGGAGTTTAAAAAAAGACCCATGGTCTCTGA
Organism: bacterium (Candidatus Torokbacteria) CG_4_10_14_0_2_um_filter_35_8; assembly: GCA_002792135.1. Classification (GTDB taxonomy): domain Bacteria; phylum Patescibacteriota. The sequence goes on from PFNU01000116.1 coordinate 2,406, forward strand.
AAAGGATTTTCTTCTGATTGTGAAGATGGGTTTTTCAAACCCCAGAAAGCAGATAGGGAATAATTTGAGTGGAGGATTGCAGATAGAAAAAGATATTGTGAGGAAAAAGTTAAAGGAAATAAAGATTGATTTTCGAAGGAGAGCAGAGAGTTTGAGTATGGGTGAGTGGGTACGGTTGTATAATGTTTTTAAATAAATGTGAAGGCGCGATATACCGACATCTCGTCTTTATTTATATTATTTTCTTCCTAACCACATCATAAACATCAGAAACTTTTATCGATCTTAAGCATTTATTATCTCTACAGGAGGTTTTTTTATAATTAAATGCAGATACACAAGGACTACATGCGAAATTAGAATACATAATAGTTGTATTTTCTCCAAGAGGTGCATATAACTTAGGGGTTTCTGGACCAAAAAATACCACCTGATGAACATTTGCCATTGATGCAAAATGTGCTGGTCCGCTGTCATTTGTGATAAGGAGGTCTGAAATGTTATAGAGATCCACTAATTCTTTTATAGATTTTGTTTTTCCGGCGAAATTAATACATCTTTTATTATTTTTAATATAATCACATATTTTTTTAGCTGAATACTTATCTGATTGCGCTCCAATTACTATAGTAATAGTATGCTTTTGTTTTAAGACCAATTTGATTAGCCTACAATAATTTTCGATAGGCCATTTTCTTATTGGGAGGAATTTGCTGGCGTTAGGATTTATAAGGATGATTTTATTCTTTTTTGTGATGTTTGGATTCATGGACTTTAATTTTTTAAATATTATTTCTTTATCTTTTCTAGAAGACTTTATTACCTTTCTTTTAATTTCGTTATCGGGAACACTTTTTTTAAGCAGAGGATAATCACTGTCGTTATGGATAGAATCTACAAGGGCAATAAAATTTTTACTCATGTGGAGATATGAATTGTAGATGACTTTTCTGTTTATCAAATTTCCACGGTATAGCCCTTCTGTGTGGAATTTGTAATAGCCTACTTTTGTTTTTGCTCCACTTAAGTAAGATAATATAGCTGTAAAACGAGAAAAGAGTTCTAGGTCTAAAACAGCATCTAATTTTAATTTTCTTATTTTAAATATTACTCTCATAGTATCTTTTAGTAAGCTGAATATTGAATCAGATCTAATCGTTAAGACCCTTTCTTTTGAAATTATATCTAGAATTTCGACACTTTCTTTATTTTTTTTAAATATAAGAAAATATGTTTTTGCTTTAGGAAATTTCTGCTGAAGTTTTTTGATCGCAGAGTAAGAAAGAATAGCACTTCCCATTTCTGAGAGTTCAATAAATAACACCTTTTTCGGCGATTTTATCTTCTTTTCTCTTTTAAATATTTTAATGAAAGAATCAATTATTGTTAAAAGAAAACACAAAGGTGTTCCTATGTATTTGTCGAGATATCTTGCTAAGCCGGGGTTCATGATTTAGAAATTAGGAGGTTAGGAAATTAGGACTATAAGGATATTGGGAGTTAGATGGAGTACAAAAAGAGGTTGCCTGATGCGCTAGAGTGAGAGCACGGGCTCTCGTCTACCCGTTCGGTGGTGTATCTAGAATTCATAATTCATAATTCAAGTCCATTCGCGTTACTACTAGAAATATGGTAAAATTTTCTTAAAGTCTAAAAACCTATACTGTGATAACATTCCATTCCAAAAACCCTTATCTAAAATTTACCGATAAAATAGCCCGCTACTACGGATTTTTAATAGTAGTTATCTTAGCTTTGATTTTTGTTAGCCTCTTCTACTATCTATCTTATCTTAAATATCAAGCCTTAGGGTTTGATTCTGGCGATCTTGCGATATTTAATCAGGTGATGTGGAATACAGTTCGCGGGAGTTTTTTTCATTCTTCTATTTTAGGGCATTCTTATCTTGGAGAGCATTTTTCATTGTTTTTAATTTTTCTTGCGCCAATTTATATTTTTTCTCAAAGTCCTTTATGTTTACTTTTTTTGAAATGCGTTTTTGTGGGGTTTTCTTGTATCCCCCTGTATTTAATTTGTCGCAAAATTCTTAATGATCTTTTGGGGATTTTAGTTGTGATCAGTTATCTTATTTATCCTGCATTAGGATGGGCCAGTTTTCATGAGTTTTCCATGAAGCCCATTGCCCTATTTTTTATTCTTTTAAGTATTTATTATTTTTTTGAAAAAAATTACAAAAAATATGTAATATCAGGAATCCTCGCGCTTTTATGTAAGGAGACTGTCGCGATAGCTTATATAATATTTAGTTTATATGCTTTTTTTGCAAAAAGGAAGCGAGGTTTGAAATGGCATGTGATTCCGTTTTTATTTAGCGCGGCATGGCTTATTGCCACAATCTTTTTTATTATTCCTTCTTTTAACAATCTTGGTTATTATAAGAATTCTATGTTTTATGCCTGGCTTGGGCAGGATATTATTGTCGTTTTTAAAAATATTTTTTCTTATCCTGTCCTATTCTTAAGGCAAGTATTTAATCAAATAAACCTTCGTTATTTATTGTTACTATTTTTGCCAATCCTATTTATTTCTCTTTTAAGCCCTGCTTTATTTATAGTCACTGTTGCTATTCTTTTTGAAAACCTGCTTTCTTCTGGCGGAGTATTAAATAGTAGCTTTAGACAATACAGCATTCTTTTTATTCCTTTTATTTTTCTTGGTTTTACTTATGGATTAAAAAGAATCTTTGCCTTTAAATTTATTCAAAAAAGAGAAACATCAGTAATTATTATCCTGCTGTTTTTAATCTTTTTTACCTCGTCTTTCTTTTCTCCTCAACTTAGTATTATATCTCAGATAAATTATTACAAAAATTTAAAAAATAATGAAACTACTCTTGCCAAAAAAGAGGTTTTAAATATCATACCAACAAAGGACGCAAAGGTTATTGCATCTCAAGATTTGGAAACTTATCTTTCTTCTCGAGAAGAGATTTACCCCTTTCACTATCTTTATACTGGCATTACAGAATATGGACTTTCTGAATTTACAAGCCCCAAAGACATTGAATATCTGCTTATAAATACTCAAGATTATTTTGGAGTGCAAGTTTATTCTGATGTGCCATGGGCAGATAATAGACTTAGAAGCTTTCTTTCTGAAGGGGATTGGGGAATAAGAGAAGTAAAAGGTCCTATTGTGCTTATCCAAAGAAATTATAAAGATCAAAGTAAATTTGTGCTTTGGGAAAGCATTGATAATTCTGAGATGATAAAGACTCTAGCAAAGACACAACAAGACTTTGAAGGAAATATTAAGCTTTTAGGTTATGATATGGAGGAAAAAAAGGTTAAAAAAGGTGAGAGTTTGAAGCTCTCATGCTTTTGGTCGGATTTAAGAAAAAAAGAGAAAGAAGAGAGCGAGGAAGAACCGATGGAACAGTTAGTAGAATATTTGCAAGGCAGGAGAACAGAAAATTATGAGGTTTTGTTTGAGTTTATTAATAAAGAAAATGAAGTAGCAGAAAAGACAATTTATCCTGTATGCTATAGAATCTTTCCCACAAGCGAGTGGAAAACAGGGGAGATTGTCAAAGTAAATTATTCTCTTTTAGTACCAGAAAAATTAGAAGAAGGAAGATACAGACTAAGAATCACAATGGTTGAGCCTAAGTACGTTGTGTTTAATCAATTGAAATATAATATGCTGGATGTTTCTGGAGTTGTGGAAGAGAATTCGGATAGGGAGATTGAGGGAGTGTCGAATAGCATAGAGGTGCAAGGACTACAGGTTTTTGATTGAATCGGGATGAGGCTTAGAGTATTGGTTTTTCTCGTGATCAAAATCTGCAAATTTCCAATTCATAATAAGGAATTTCTAATTAAATCCCAATGTCTGAATAACCAATGAACTATAAAAAAT